>NZ_JAVSCF010000023.1:0-41216 GCF_031932565.1 Streptomyces sp. B1866 | reverse complement strand
GCCGCCCGGCCGCCCGAGCCCGTCCGGGCCCGGCTGCGCCGGGCCGCGGACCTGGCCGAGCGGGCCGCGGCCGTCGCGCTGCTCCCGCTGCTGGCCGGGGCCCTCGGCGCGTACGGGCCCCTGCTCGACGCGCTCTGACCGCGCGGCCCGCACCGCCGCACCACTCAGCACCACCCTGCTCAGCCTGGCACCGCCGTCGGCCGCACCGCAGCCGGCCGCGCCGCCGCACCGACCGGGGACCGAACCGAGGGAGGACACCATGGCACGAGGCGAGGGGCTGGACGGCGCCGTGTCACCGCCACCCCCGCCCGCGGCGCGGCCCCCGGCCGACCGCAGCCCCCAGCCGCGGCCCCGGTACGTGCCCGCCCCCACCCCCGCGCCCGCCCTCGACCCGGCCGTCGCCGCGCTCCGAGGCGCCCCGCGCCCCGGCGAGTCCCTGGCCCGCCGGGCCGGCCGAGCCCTGCGGCGCCTGGTCAGCGCGGTCCCGTCCCGGGAGGTCGAGGAGGCCACGCGCATCGCCCGCACCGTGCAGCAGCCGGTGGCCGGCGGGCGGCAGATCGCCGTGACCAGCATCCGCGGCGGCGCGGGCAAGACCACCGTCGCCGCCCTGCTCAACCTCACCTTCGCCCACTACCGCCCGGACCCGGTGCTCGTGCTGGAGGCCGACCCGGCGCTGGGCACCCTGCCGGTCCGGCTCGGCGCGGAGTCGGTCCGCTGGACCTGCTCCGACCTGGCCCGGGTGGTGTCGCCCGCGATGCAGTTCGCGGAGGTCACCGGCTACCTCGTGCAGCTGCGGGAAGGCGGCTGGCTGCTGCCCGGCAGCCAGGGCCGGATCGGCGCGCCGCTGGACATCCCGGCGTACCGGACGGTGACCACCGCGCTGGGCCGCTACTTCGGCGTCACCGTCGTCGACTGCGAGACGCTGCCGGGCGAGCTGGCCCGCACCGCCCTGGACACCGTGCACGCCCGGGTGCTGGTCGCGCCCGCCACCCTGGAGGGCGTGGCCACCACGCGCACGGTGCTGGACTGGATGGCCGCCGTGCCGCGCCCCATGCTGCCGGGCACCGTGGTCGCGCTGACGGCCGCCACCCCGCACGTGGCGATCGACCTGGACGCGGCGGCCCGGCACCTGGCGGGGGTCGGCGTGTCGGTCCTCACGCTCCCCTACGACCGGCACCTGGCGGCGGGCGGGCCGATCCGCACCGCGCTGCTGGGCGAGCGCACCCGGGCCGCCTCCGGCCGCCTGGCCGCGGCGGTCCTGGACCGGGCGGTGCGGCTGGGAGAGCCCCCGTGGGCCACCTGGCACTGACGCCGGCCCCCTGACACCGGACCGCCTGACACCGGCCGCCGGAGACCGGCAGCGGCGCCCTGGCCCAGCGCCGGCAGACCGGCAGACCGGCAGACCGGCAGACCGGCAGCGGCGGGCCCGGCCCCCGCGCCCCCGCCGTACCCGTCGCGGACTCACCCGGACGGCCCACTGTTGCGAACTCCCTTCGCGCACCACCCGCACCCGTCCGCCAAGACCTCAGCTGACCTGCACCTTCCCACCTCGCGGGGGCGCGCGGGCGGGCGCCGGCCGAGCCGTGGATGACCCGGACTTTAGGGACCCGCAAGGACCATGCCGTTACCTTGCGCCCTACACGACAACAGCGCCACATCCCGCCCCGCGTGCATCGAGAGCGGAGTCCCTAGATGGCACCCACCCTCACCCTCAAGCCCGGCACCGCCTGGGCCGACGCCTGGCAGCGCTGCCTGACCGTCGCGCCCGAGGCGTTCCGCGACGACCGAGTCCTCAACCTCTGGAGCGGAAGCTGGCAGGCCGACGGCCGCAGCCTTCCCGCCACCTCCCCCGTCGACGGCAGCCCCATCGCGGGCCCGCCGCGGCTGGACGCGGAGACCGCCCAGCGGGCCGTACGCGCCTCCCTCGACCAGCACCGCGCGTGGCGGTCCATCCCGCTGGCCGAGCGCAAGGCGCGGGTGTCCGCCGCGCTCGACGCGCTCACCGAGCACCGCCAGCTGCTGTCCCTGCTGCTGGTGTGGGAGATCGGCAAGCCCTGGAAGCTGGCCCAGGCGGACGTCGACCGGGCCATCGACGGCGTGCGGTGGTACGTCGAGGAGATCGACCGCATGGTCGAGGGCCGCACCCCGCTGTCCGGCCCGGTCAGCAACATCGCCAGCTGGAACTACCCGATGAGCGTCCTGGCCCACGCCATGCTCGTGCAGGCGCTCGCGGGCAACGCGGTGATCGCCAAGACGCCCACCGACGGCGGCCTGGCCTGCCTGACCCTCGCCTCCGCGCTCGCCGCCCGCGAGGGCATCCCGATCACCCTGCTCAGCGGCAGCGGCGGCCAGCTCTCCGAGGCCTTGGTCCGCTCGCCGGAGATCGGCTGCGTGTCCTTCGTCGGCGGCCGGGACACCGGCGCCAACGTCGCGACCGCCGTCGCCGACCTCGGCAAGCGGCACATCCTCGAACAGGAGGGCCTGAACGCCTGGGGCGTGTGGAACTACTCCGACTGGGACACCCTGGGCGGCCAGATCCGCAAGACCTTCGACTACGCCAAGCAGCGGTGCACCGCCTACCCGCGCTTCGTCGTGCAGCGCTCGGCGTTCGACTCCTTCCTCGCCGCCTACCTCCCGGCCGTACGGTCCGTACGCGTCGGCCACCCGCTGGCCGTCGCCAGCCCGGACGACCCGCTGCCCGAGCTGGACTTCGGCCCGCTGATCAACGCCGCCAAGGCCAAGGAGCTGGGCGACCAGGTCGCCGAGGCCGTCGACCGCGGCGCCGTGCCGCTGTACCGCGGCGACCTGTCCGACGGGCACTTCATCCCCGGTCAGGACCTGTCCGCGTACCTGGCCCCGGTCACCCTGCTGGCCCCGCCCTCCACCTCGCCCCTGCACCACGCCGAGCCGTTCGGCCCGGTCGACACGATCGTCCTGGTCGACACCGAGGCCGAGCTGCTGGCCGCGATGAACGCCAGCAACGGCGCCCTCGTCGCGACCCTGTCCTGCGACGACCCCACGGCCTTCGCCCGCCTCGCCCCCCAGATCCGCGCCTTCAAGGTCGGCCACGGCAAGCCGCGCTCCCGCGGCGACCGCGAGGAGCTGTTCGGCGGCTTCGGCGCCTCCTGGCGCGGCGCCTTCGTCGGCGGCGAACTGCTGGTCAAGGCGGTCACGGAGGGCTCGGGCAACGAGCGGGTCCCGGGCAACTTCCCCGACTACCAGCTACTGCCCTCCTGACCCCTTGGGCCCGTGGGCCCCTTCGGCCCCACCGGCCCCACCGGCCCCAGCCGCCGCACCGGCCGGCCGCCGAGCGACGCCCGCACGCGCCGCTCGGCGGCCCCGGTGCCCTGAGCCATCGGGGCCCCTCCAGGGGCGCCCGCGCGTGCGGCCCGCGAGGGGGCCCGTACGCTCGTACGCTCGGATGAAAGACGTCCCGGAGTCTTGGTATCGTGGTTGACGCCGCCGCGGGGCGCACCGCGGCACACCCGGTCCGGGTGGCGGAATGGCAGACGCGCTAGCTTGAGGTGCTAGTGCCCGTTAAGGGCGTGGGGGTTCAAGTCCCCCCTCGGACACCAGCTAAAACCCCAGTTGACCTGGGGTTTTCCTGTTGCCGGGGCGTGCCGATCGCTCCTGCGGGGCGGGGCTCATCCCAGCGGCGCCCCCGGGCTGGAGGTGCGGGCGGTCCTGCCAGGCGTCGAGTTGGGCACGGGGGCTCGACAAGCAACGCCCCACATCTGCCGCTGCCGGATGTGGGGACGCCTCGGTCTTGATCGCGGAAGGCCTGGGCAGGGGTGGAGATCTCGGCAGCGCGGGGGTCAGGAAGCGGCCTGGTAATGATCCAGTAGCTCTCGAACGCTCCTGGCGTTCCGGTGCGGCTTGAACCTGCTGAGCATTTCAGCCAAAATTTTGTTCGTGCGAAGTGATGCCGTGCTCTGGGAAAGCTCGACTGCCCGAGAGGCAGAATGAGTGCTCTGCTCGATATCGCCCACGTCGAGGTACGCGTCTGCCAGCCAGACCTGATACAAGGCGACTTCTCGCGCGTGCGTTTCGTCGTACGGAGCCGTAAGGCTCTCCAGGACCGGGATCGCTTTGGTCGACTGGTTCAGCTCGGCCCAGCACCGTCCGGCCATGATCATGGATTCGTCTCGGTTGATCCAGTAGACCATGTCTGGTTCTTCCGTAGCCCTCCCGTCTCGCTGGTCGTGGGAAAACTCGGAAAGGCCAAGCGCGCGAGCCGCCTCCTTTTCGTTACCGACTCGGGCATAAGCCCACGCCAGTCGGTCTGCCAGCACGACCCGCACGGCGGGCAGCACGTCAGAAGGAGCGTTGGCCAGGCTGGCTCGTGCCATTGCCGGGCCCTCTCCTGGGTTGTCCGAAGAAGCCGTCAGGTAAGACAGCTCGCTGAGTGCCGTAGCTGCCAAGGTCCGGTCATCGGCCTGATGTGCCGCGTTGCCGGCCTTTATCGCCAACGTACGGGCCTGCTTCAGGCGACCGGCATCGAATGCGACCCAGGAGGCGAACTGATACGTCTCGGCAAGGGCGCTGAACAGACCCCGGCCAACATCGTGGGTGTATGACCCGCTGGATGCCAGTTCCGTGATCCGTTGGATCTCGGCTACTGCCAGAGGAAACACAGATGTTCCGCCGCTGTAGTCGTCAAGTCTGCGCAAGTCCGCGATCCGTTGACGGAACCGGTCGACATCGGCCTGCCCGACGCGCCGCCCCTTTGCTGCTGCCGCGGGCGCGCCGACCGCGAGTCCCGCGACCGTGCTGGCCCCAACGAAGTTGCGTCGTTCCACGGGTCCAACCACCTCCGACTCGTCCTCGAACCCCATCATGTCTGGTTCGCCTCCAAGGTAACCAGACAGATCGACATCGAGCACTTCCTCGATGAGGCGCCACCAGTCCCGCGGCCTCCTCTTGCCGGTTTCCCAGCGACTCACCTCGTGCCGGGTGACCGGCCCTGTGCCCTTTGGGTAGTTTGCGGCCTCGTTCAGGGCTTGTGCCAGCTGACTTTGGCTCATTTTCGCCGTGTTTCGCGCGGCTTTGATTGTCTCCCCGAGGCGCACCAACCTCTCCCCTCCCTGCGCAGACCTGGCCAACAGGGGCCAACAGAGAGCCAACATAGCGGCCCCTTCCCTGCCGAGACTACTAGGAGTTGACTGCCTGTCACACACCGATCGCGGTCTTGAGGCAGGAGGCAAGGGATGTCCGCCATGACGATCCGGGTGTACGAGGTCGACAGCCGGACCGGGCGCCGCGTCCACGAGCGCGGTCAGCTGGTGATCCGGGCGGACTGGCGTACGTGGCTGTACGACTCGCCGAGTGATTCGCTGCGGTTCCCGCCTTGTGTCTGTCGGCGGTGCCGGGCGAAGGAGAGGCCCGGCACGCCGCCGTGACCGGTGGCGATGTCGTCTCCCGTCCCGCAGGCCGCAAGGGGACTGCGATCGGCAGGGCGGGGCACCTGCTCCTGCCTCCTCGGTCAGCCTGGCCCGCCGCCGGGCTGGGCGTGGGCCTGGCTGTGGAAGCCGGGAGGCGGGCCCGTTCCCTGGGGTTCAGACAGCGGGGACGGGGGTGGGGCGCGGGCCAGCCGGTCGCCCGGGGTCACCCCCGGGGGGGCCCGCGTCCCGCCGCGCACACCTCGGCTTCCCTGCCGCCGTTGAACCGGGGCAGGGAGGGCGGCCGGAGGACGATCCCGGCCGCGGGGGCCGCCTGATCGTGTCGTCCAGCGCGCGCCACGGCACGAGGGCGTCCTGGGGACCGCGCTTCGGCGCCGGACGGACGGCGCGCCGAGCGAGGTAGCAGGTGCGGGTGCGGCCGTCCCGGGCGGTCGCACCCGCACCTCCCCAAGTCCCCTGGCTTCCCCTGGCGCGGATCGAGAGCACGTGCGCCGGGGGAGAGCGGCGGTGCCGACCGCCGCCTGTCCGGGCCTGGCTGCTCGCCCTCGACGGTCGGTCGAGCGCCGGGCCCGGACTCCTGACACGACATCCCCCTGGCGGGGCAGAGCAGAGGCAGGGCAGGGCATGGAACCCCTCGGACAGGCCGCACCGGATCACAGGCCACGCGGCTTGGTGCGAACGGTGTGGTGGGCCTGGGTCGCGGCAGGACGGAACCTGTGGTGGCTGGGCGCGACCTGGTGGTACCTCGCCTTGATGGAATGGCCGCCCGGGGCCCTGCGGGCCCGTGAGGCACGCTCGGGTTGGTCGGACGAGGAGGCCGCGAAGGACGAGCTGCCCGCCGGGAGACGGGGGGCGGGGCCGTGAGACACCGACTGCCCCTGGGGCCGGGAGCCGGGAGCCATCGTCGCCCGCGTCGCTGCCTCCCGGTGGTCGGCGGGGTGTCGGGCCCGGCAGGCGTGCGGCGGCTGATGTACGCGGTCCGTATCGCGCGGGCAGCCGCCGTAGCCCTGCTCGTCCTGGCCGCATTCGCCGGTCTGGTGGCCGTCGCGATCTACAGCGACCCGTACGAGCCGTGACCCGCGGAAGGAATTCCGAGTGCGCCGGATCGAAGTCCTGGATGTGAGCGCCCGCACCGTCCGGGTCAAGGACGTGGTTCTCATCGGCGGATGGCAGCACACGGTCGTGAACCTGATCAGCCATCGCAAGGGCAAGAAGCTCGTTCTCGAAAGCGGGCAGACGTACCTGCTTGAGGAAGGCGAGTCGCTGCCCGCGCGGCGCATTACCGGCCGCTGAAGACTCCCGTCCCCGCCTGCCCTTTCGGATGACTTCCCCCGGCATCCGTCAGGTGCTCAGGCGGGGGCGGGCCCCCGGGGAACCCGAACAGACAAGGGACAGGAACAGGCGTAATGGCCAGGAAGAAGGACACGGTGAAAGCCGCGAAGAGCGCGATCGCGCGACAGGTGCGCGAGCCGAACCCGCCGCCGACACCTTCCCACGAGGACCCGGTGCGCACCCAGGGGGCCCTCGTGGACCGGCACGTCCGCAACCACACCCCGGAGCGCCTGTACGGGCCGCGCCCCGACAAGGAGCCTGAAGACGCCTGGGGAGACGACCCGGACTCCGAGGCGTAAGACACCCGTTCCGGCATGGTGTCGGAGGAACGCCTGGCCGGAACGGGCCCTACGTCCCTCGACAGGCTGGAAGAGCCGGGCAGCGCGGGCCCAGGCTCCCCTGCCTGCCCGCCTTACGACGCGCTTGGCCTGAGCGCGCGTGGCGGGCGCCGCCACCCCTGAAGTGCGGTGAGGGACACGGGGTGCCGACGCGTGAGGCTGGAAGGTAGGCACACGTCGGCGCCCCCACGCGGCCCCGCCCGGCCGTTTCTCCTCCGGCCGGGCGGGGCCCCGAGCCCCCGGTTCGGCCGACGCAGGCGTAGAGCTGCGTCGGCCGCACCGGGCCAGAGGTTCCCCGGCAGGGGCGAGACGGGCGGACGCGCCCACGCTTAGCCCCTCCGCCCGGGACGGGGGCGCCGTACAGGGCGTGCTCCGACCGGGTGCCGTCGAGGGCGGCGGCAGGGGACACCTCCTGATGCACGCCGTCCGTCTGCACGCCGGCCCAGCGTCCGTGACCGTCATGTCGAACACCGAAGCCGTCACCACCTGGTGCGGCCGGTACGTCCGCCCCTGGTGGGAGGCCGAGGAGGTCTCCGCCGAAGCCGTCTGCGCCGCACCGGTCGTGGTCGCCGAGGTCCACCCGGCGCGCTACGAGGACCTGGCCGCGGCCGTGACCGCCGCGGCGCACACCCGCCTGACGTACGCGCGAGCGGAGACGCTCCTGCACCGCGACGCCGCCACCGGCGTCATCCTCGCCGTGTCCCCGCGCGAGCGCCTGGCCTACCGGTCGGAGCCGCGCTCCGGGCACCTGACGATCTACGGAGGCGCTGACGGGCCGGTGGCCACCGCCGCGGCCCGCCTGGCACGGGAAGCGGTGCGCGGAGTGCTGTTGCGGGCGGGGTGGTCGGTGCTGCACGCCTCCGCCGCCGCTTTGGGCGGCCGGGTGGTGCTCACGCTGGGGCCCAAGGGGGCGGGGAAGACCACCGCCGCCCTGGCGATGGCGACCCGCCGCGGCTGGTCCCTGCTGGCGAACGACAGGGTGTTCGTCCGCCTGGGAGACGACGCGGTGGAGGTGCTGCCCTGGCCCTCGGCGGCGGCCCTCGGTCTGGGGCTGCTCGACGCGTTCGGCTGGTACGACGTGGTCCGCGAGCGGCTGGAGGCGGGGGAGGAACTGCACCCGACCCAGGACCCGCGGGTGACGGAGGCGCTGCTGGCCGGCCGCCGGGAGCCCCTGTGGGACGACGAGGGCAAGCGGGAGCTGAAGGCCCAGGTGTTCCCCGACCAGTTCCCGGACTGGTTCGGGGTGGACCTGGCGACGCACGGCAACGCTGCGGGACTGCTCTTCCCGCGGATCGACCCGCACGCCCCGCCCACCCTGACCCACAACAGCCGAAGCCTGACCGACCACGACTTCATGAGCGGCAAGACCGAGGACCGGTACCCCGACGTGTTCGGCCTGGCGGGCGGCGTGGACGGCGGGGGCCGGGCCGCGAGCCGACTCGCGGTCGCCGCGGCCCTGGAACAGCTTCCCCGCTACTCCGTGACCCTCGGCCACGACCTGACGGCCAACGGCGACTTCCTGGTCAAGCTGGCCGTGTAGGCCGCCCAGGCGGCAGCCGCCCCGGTGCGCCGGCACACCTGCCAGCCGAGGCCGGATCTCGTATGCCGCCCTTCCTTCTACCGCGTAAGCACCCCACTATGAGGACCCTCAGTCGAGAGGAGAACACTCGGTGTTATCGAACAGTGCGCGCGAGGGAGACCACGGCAAGCCCGAGGACCCCAAGCCCGACATGCTGCCAGGCCAGCCCTGGACCCCCTCGGAGGAAGACGCGGAGCCTCGCCCCGATGGCAGCACTCCGGACGGCGGCGGGACGCACAAGAAGTGAGCCGAGCTCAGGATGAGAAGCGGCCCACTCGGACGGAGCCGGGCCGCTTCCTCGACCGCACCCAGTCCATGACACCCGACTGGGCGCCCGCCTTCACCGCCGTGCCACGCGCGCCGTTCCTGCCTGACCTCATGTGGGCCCACGACCTCGACACGAACAGCAACATGCCGGTCAGCCGGGCCGACGACCCTGAGACGTGGCTCGCGTACGCGGAAGCGGATGTCCCCATCGTCACCCAGTGGGACGACGGCGATCACACCGGCACCGGGCCCGGCAGACTGTCGACCAGTTCCGCCAGCATGCCCAGCCTCGTGCTCTCCATGCTCAAGGATCTCGACGTACAGCCCGGTCACAAGGTGCTGGAAATCGGCACTGGCACCGGCTGGAACGCGGCTCTCCTCGCTCACCGTGCGGGGGCGGACAACGTCATCACCATGGAGGTGGACAAGGCTGTCGCGGCATCGGCCCGTGCGGCGCTGCGGCGCTTCGGGGCAGCGGTAGAGGTGGTCACCGGAGACGGCTTCCTGGGCCATCCGCAGGGCGCGCCGTACGACCGCGTGATCGCGACGGCCGGCCTGCGGACCGTCCCGTACACGTGGGTGGAGCAGACTCGGCCGGGTGGGGCCATCGTGGCCCCCTGGGGAACGCACTACAGCAACCGGGACGCTGTGGCCCGACTGACCGTCTCCTCGGACGGCACATCGGCTTCCGGGCCGTTCACCCGCCCCGCGCAGTTCATGAAGCTGCGTGACCAGCGTCTCAAGTGGAGCGGACACAGCGCCCTCGTGCCCCAGGACGTGATCGGCAACAGCGACCAGACAACCACCACACTGACGGAGGAAGAGTTCTCCAGCGGCTTGTTCGACGCTGCGCCCTTCGCGGTCGGGCTCCGGGTGCGGGACTGCCGCAACAGCCCCGCCAGGAAGCGGGACGGCACCCGCCCCGTGTGGTTCTACGGCCTGTCGGACAGGTCATGGGCCGTCGTGATCTTCCAGGACGGAGCCGCCGAGAACACCGTCTACCAGTCCGGCTCTCGCCGACTGTGGGACGAATCCGAGGCCGCCTACCGGTGGTGGGAGGAGCAGGGCAAGCCAGGCTATGACCGCTTCGGCCTCACCGTCGACCCGGAAGGCCACAAAGCTTGGCTCGACACTCCGGCCAACGTGCTGGCACCCGTGAGCTGATGTCTCGAAGCAGCCCGCCCTCCGCCGCTCGCGGCGAACTCAGGCGGGGGCTGCTCGGCCCGTTCGTGGAAAGGTGGCCCCATGCCCACCATCCGCATCGACGCCAACGAACTGCCCCCTCCAGCCCTGGCCGCCATCGAGGCACACGCCGGACCCGTGACTGCTCCACACCGACCTGAACAACGCCAACGTCCTCGTCGGCGACGAGGCCCGACTGGTGGACTGGGCCTGGGCGACGCGCGGCGCCGGGTGGCTGGACGCCGGGTATCGGGCGATCTGGCTGCTGGCGGTGGGCGGACACTCGCCGGAGTCCGCGGAAGCCTGGGCCGCCAAGGTCCCCGCCTGGGGATACGCAGCGCAGGAAGGCATCACCGCTTTCGCGGCGGCCAACGCGAACCTCTGGGAGGAGATCGCCGGAGCCGACCCCGACCCGTGGACGGCCCGCCTGCGAGACGCCGCCCGGCGCTGGTCCCAGCACCGGACCTCGAATAAATGAATCGATCTCGGCCTCGGCTGGGCGGAGACACGGCGGTGGGGAAGCCGACCAGGACGTCACTCTACGATCCGGGCACGACACAACCGGATCGTCACACGGGAGACGCCCACGCATGAACGCACCACCACCGCCCTCCGGAGCAGAGCGGACCGACGGGTCGTCCGTGCGGATCGGCGCTCTCGTTCCGCTGACCCGGCCCGGCTGGGGCGAGGCCGGTCGGCACCTGCTCGCCGGACTTGAGCTGGCCGTATCCGACGTCAACGACTCCGGCGGGATCGCCGGAAGGCCACTGGAGCTGCTGGTCCGGGACACCGCGGCCGATCCGCGGAGGGCCGCGGCGGCGGTGGACGAATGGGCCCGGCTGGGCGTGGCCGCCGTGGCGGGGGAGTACCACAGCGTCGTCGCTCGCGCCGCCGCCGCCAGGGCCGACGTGCTCGGCCTGCCGTTCCTGTGCTCGTCGGCGGTTCTCGACGCGCTCACCGAACAGCCCACGGAGTGGGTCGCGCGCCTCGCCCCGGCGCAGTCCCACGGCTGGCGGATCTACGCGGACTTCCTCCTCGGCGCGGGCCACAGGCGCATCGCCGTAGCGGCCGAGCCGAGTGTCTACTGGGCATCCGGGGCCCGCGTTCTGCGGGACCACCTCGCGCCGCGCGGCGGCACCGCCATCGAACTGGACATGCGTGCCCTCGCCCCCGCGGCCGTGTGCGACGAACTCGTCGGCCAGCGCGCGACAGCCCTCCTTCTTCTGGTCGGCCACCCGGAACCGGCGGTGTCGATCGTCAGGTCCGTCCGCCGTGACCAGCGCCTCTCCGGGATCATGGTCGGTGCTCCGGCCGGGCAGCCGGAGTTCGCCGGATGGGCGGCGTCGCTGGGTGGCGACGGCGCCGCGATCCCGTTCCTGCGCTACCTGCCCGAGCGCCTCAGCCCCCTCGGCGCACGAGTCGGGGCGGCCCTGCGCGAGCGGCTGGCCGAAGCGCCCTCCTTCGTCGCCTTCGAGGGCTACGACACGGTCGCCGTCCTCGCCGACGTGCTGCGTGCGCACGGCGCGGACCGGGCGCGCACCGCCGCGTCCTGGCCGCGCGTCGCGGTCGAGGGCACCCGCGGGCGGATCCGGTTCTCCCGGACGCCGGGCATCGGCGTGTGGCAGTGGGCCTGGGCGCCGGTCCAGGTCGTCGACCGGGATCCGGCGGATCCCGATCGCTTTCGGATTCTTCGGCGGCACCCGGTCTAAAACCCTTTGACCGCGGCCTGGTGACGGGGGCTGGAGTCCGGGCATGGCCGAGATCCAGGGCACATACGACGATCTGTTCGCCGCGGTGCCCCACGCGCTGGCGGAGCTGCTGGACTCCGGGGACGCGGGGGCGTCGGCGGCGGTCTTCGTGGACGGCGAGCCGGTGGTGGACGTCTGGGGCGGCTTCGCCGACGCGGGCCGTACGATCCCCTGGCAGCGTGACACGATCAGCAACTCCTGGTCGGTCACCAAGACCATGACCGCGCTGTGCGCCCTGATCCTGGCCGACCGCGGCGAGCTGGACCTGGCGGCGCCGGTCGCCCGGTACTGGCCGGAGTTCGCCGCGGCGGGCAAGGACGGCGTGCAGGTCCGGCACGTGCTCGCGCACACCGCGGGCCTGCCCGACTGGGAGGGGCCGGTCGGGGAGCTGTACGACTGGCCGGCCGCCACGGCCCGGCTGGCCGGGCAGGCTCCGCGCTGGGCGGCTCACGGGCCTGCGGGCCTGACCGCGTTCCCGGGGCGCCCCGGGGTGTCTCGCGGCGGTTGCCCGCCCGCCGTGCCCGTAAGGCCGTGCCCGTGAGGCCGTGCCCGTATGGCGGCCGTCGCCGCCCGGCCCCTCGGCCGGGGTCCGGCCGTGCCCTGTCCGCGCGCGGCCTCAGCGGTCTCGCCCGCGGCCCGGCGGCCCCGGGACGCCGTACGACGGCCGTCCCGGGCGCCCGGCCCACGGTGTCCGCGCGGAACGGCGGGACCTGGCCGGTTTCCGGTGCAACCCTCGCCGCCGGTCCCGTGTCCAACAGGTGACCGGACACCACCGACCGCCCGCGCACAGCTCCGGCCTCGCCATCCCGGCCGCCGGCCGCGGCGGCGGCGACTGTCACCAGCGCCCCGCCACCGGGCCTGACCAGCCACCGATTCCACGAAGGGGCCGTCTTCCGCATGCGTACGCACAGAGCCCTCGCCGCCACCGCCGCCCTCGCCCTCGCCCTGACCGGGACCCTGCTCGCCCTCCCCGCCGCCCACGCGGCCCCCGCGGCCCCGGCCGCCCTGCGCCACCAGGACGGCGAGCTGTGGTACAAAGCCGCACCCGGGCAGGCGAACCGCCTGACGGTGTCCGAGAGGATCGAAGGCGACGACTACATCCTGACCTTCCGCGACCGGGTCGGCATCACCCTCGCCGCCCAGGAGTGCGGCTACCTCTCGGCGACCGACCACACCGTCGCCCAGTGCAGGGTCCCCGCCCCCCTGGGCTCCGACGACTCGGACATCTACGACGTCGACCTCGGCGACGGCGACGACACCGCCACGATCGCCGCCGACAGCTCCGCGTACGCCGCGATCCACGGCGGCTCCGGCGACGACGTCCTGCTCGGCACCGGAGCCGACGTGCTCTACGGCGAGGACGGGGACGACCGCATCGACGGCGGCGGCGGGGTCTGGGGCCTCGGCTCCTACGGCGGCCCCGGAAACGACACCCTCACCGACTGCCAGTACGAGTGCCACGGCGGCCCCGGAAACGACTCCCTCACCGGCGGCGGCATCGAGGTGGAGGGCTTCGACAACGTCCTGTATGGGGACGCCGGCAACGACACCCTGCGCGGCAGGGCCGGCGCCGACACCCTCTACGGCGGCCAGGGCAACGACCGGCTGTACGGCGACGACGGCGCCGACAAGCTCTGGGGGAACAGCGGCGACGACCTGCTGCACGGCGGCCGGGGCAGCGACACCCTCTCCGGCGGCCCGGGCAGCGACCGGGTCTACCAGGACTGACGGCCCGCCTCTCCGCGGGGCTCCGGCGGGACCGGCCGCCGGAGCGCCCCGCCCCCCGGCACGGAAGGCCCGGCACGGAAGGCCCCGGGCACGGAAGGCCCCGGCCACGAGAAAGGGGGGCTGGCACCACCCCCGGCCGGGGTCCAGCCCTCCTGACCAGCCCGGTTTCCCGCCGAAGAATCGTGAGCGCCGATCCGCGACCACGACCAGCGAAGGCGGGAAACCAGCCATGTCCGAGCACACTCGACGCACTGTCCTGCGCGGCACCGCGCTCACGGCCGCCGGAGGGCTCGCCGCCGCCCACACCGGCGGGCGGCGGCCGGGCGGGCCGTCAGGCCGCACGGCCCCGGCCGCCGCCGTCGCCGCGGGCTCGGCGGGCCGCGACGCGCGGCCCTTCCTGCGGGGTGCCTTCGCGCCCGTGACCGAGGAGGTGACGGCCTTCGACCTGCCCGTCACCGGCCGCATACCCCGCGAGCTGAACGGCCGCTACCTGCGGACCGGCCCGAACGTGCTCGGCCTGGAGGACCCGCGGGCCCACCACTGGATGCTCGGCGACGGCATGGTGCACGGGGTGCGGCTGCGCGAGGGCCGCGCCGAGTGGTACCGCAACCGGTGGGTCCGCTCGGCCGGCGTGGCCCGGAAGCTCGGCGAGCCGTACCCCGGGCCGGTGCCGGAGAACGACTTCGCCTGCAACACCCACGTGATCGGGCACCGCGGCCGGATCCTGGCGCTCCAGGAGAGCGGGCCGCTGCCGTACGAGCTGGACGGCGAGCTGGACACCGTCGGCCCGTACGACTTCCGCGGCACGCTGGAGGGCGCGTACACCGCCCACACCAAGTACGACGCCCGCGCCGACGAACTGCACGCCGTCACCTACTTCCCCACCTGGGACCACGTGCGCCACCTCGTCGTGGACCGCACCGGGCGCGTCGCCCGCACGACGCGGGTACCGGTGGCGGGCAGCCCGATGATGCACGACTTCGCGCTCACCGAGAAGCACGTGGTCGTCTTCGACGTGCCCGTCACCTTCGACCCCGAGGCGGCCGCGGCGGGCGCGCTCGTGCCGTACACCTGGAACGACCGGCACCCCGCGCGGGTCGGCGTGCTGCCGCGGGCCGGCGGGGCGGTCCGCTGGTTCGAGGCGCCGCCGGTCTTCTCCTCCCACACCCTCAACGCCTACGACGAGGGCTCCTCGGTCGTCGTGGACCTCACCACCATGCCGGCGCCCTTCCACCCGGAGGGCCGGGGCACCGGCGGGCCGACGGCCACCGGCACGCCCGCGCTGGACCGGTGGACGGTCGACCTGGCGCGCGGCCGGGTGCACGCCCGGCGGCTCGACGACCGGCCGCAGGAGTTCCCGCGCGTCAACGAGCAGCGGGTCTCCCGGCGGCACCGGTACGGGTACGCGGCGTCGGCCGCCGAGATGTGGCGGGCGTACCTGACCGCCGACGGCGTCCCGCCGGACCGCGCCTTCGGCAACGCCCTCGTCAAGCACGACCTGCTGCGGGGCACCACCGCGGTGCACCGGCTGCCGAAGGGCGCGGCCGCGGGCGAGGCGGTGTTCGTCCCCGCGTGCGGCGCGCGGGACGCGGGGCGCGCGGCGGCCGAGGACGACGGCTACGCGCTCGCCTACGCGCACAACCCCGAGCGCGGCTCGGGCGACCTGGTGATCCTCGCCGCGCAGGACTTCACCGGCGCACCGGTCGCCCGCGTGCACCTGCCCGGCCGGGTCCCCCTCGGCTTCCACGGCAGCTGGGTCGCGGACGCCTGACCGGCCACCGCCCGCCGGCGGCGACCCGGTAGGCTCCCCGGACCGACAGGCAAGGCTTGAGAGCACGGAGGGGACGGCGCCGGGTGCTGATCGACACCGTGGCCTGGGTGCGCGTCGAGGGCGGCCGGATCCTCTGCGCGCGCCCCCGGGGCAAGGACGTGTTCTACATCCCGGGCGGCAAGCGGGAGGGCGCCGAGAGCGACCTCCAGACGCTGCTGCGCGAGATCGAGGAAGAGCTGGCGGTGCGCATCCTGCCGGACACCGTCGCGCACGTGGGCACCTACGAGTCCGGCGGGCCCGGCCTGCCGGACGGCGCCGTGGTGCGCATGAGCTGCTACACCGGGGACTACCGGGGCCGGCTCGCCGTCAGCGGCGAGATCGAGGAGGTGGCCTGGTTCTCGTACGCCGACCGCCCCCTGGTCCCGCCCGTCGACCAACTGCTCTTCGACGATCTGAAGTCCGCCGGGCACCTGGCCTGACCGCCGGGCGCGACCGTCCCGTCCGGCCGGCTCCGGCCGGTACGGTCGCAGCCGCGCCGAGAGTGCGGCTGCGACCGTATCGCACCTGGTCAGAGCGTGTAGGACGGCGATGGCCGCAAGCGGTTTCGTGTGCCACGGTAGGCGGCATGGACGCCCATCAGCACCCGCACGCGGCAGGGCACTCCGAGAGCCCCGAGCCCGCCGCCCGCCCGTACGGCCACCAGCACGGCCACGGCCACGGCCACCAGCACGGCCACGACACCGGCCACGGCCACGACCGCAGGCACGGGGACACGCGCCGCTCCCGGCTGCGGCACCGGCTCGCGCACCTGGTCACCCCGCACAGCCACAGCACCGTGGACCGGACCGACTCCGCGCTGGAGACCTCCCGGGAGGGCATGCGCGCCCTGTGGCTGTCGCTGGCCGTCCTGGGGGCGACCACCGTGGTCCAGGCGGTGGTCGTGGCACTGTCGGGGTCGGTCGCGCTGCTCGGGGACACCGTCCACAACGCCGCCGACGCCCTGACCGCCGTGCCCCTGGGCATCGCGTTCGTCCTGGGCCGGCGCGCGGCGAACCGGCGCTTCACCTACGGGTACGGGCGGGCCGAGGACCTGGCCGGGGTGGCGGTCGTGCTGACCGTCGCCGCCTCCTGCGCGTTCGCCGGGTACGAGGCCGTGGACCGGCTGCTCGACCCCCGCGAGGTCACCCACCCGTGGGCGGTGGCCGCCGCCGCGGTGACCGGTTTCGCCGGCAACGAGTGGGTCGCGCGCCACCGCATCCGCACCGGCCGCAGGATCGGTTCGGCCGCGCTGGTCGCCGACGGCCTGCACGCCCGTACGGACGGCTTCACCTCCCTGGCCGTCCTCCTGGGCGTGGCCGGATCCGCCGCGGGCTGGCGCTGGGCGGACCCGGCGGTCGGCCTGCTGATCACGCTGGCGATCCTGGCGGTCCTCGCCGAGGCCGTCCGCGAGGTCGGCCGGCGGCTGATGGACTGCGTCGAGCCCGGGCTGGTCGACACCGCCGAGGCGGCGCTGCGCGGCGTGCCGGGGGTGCGCGGCGTGGGCCAGGTGCGGATGCGCTGGATCGGGCACGCGCTGCGCGCGGAGGCGGACATCGTCGTCGACCCGCACCTGACCGTGGTCGCCGCCCACGAGCTGGCCGTCGCCGCCGAGCACGCCCTGATCCACGCCGTGCCCCGGCTGACCGCGGCGACCGTGCACACCGACCACACCCCGCACGGCGGGGACCCGCACGCCGCCCTCGCCCACCACGCCGCGGCCTGAGCGGCGGGCGCGGCCAAGCGCCGACTGGGCGCCGCCTCCTCAGGTACCGGAGCGCGCCGCGGCCGCGGCCTGGTCGGCCAGCTGCGCCAGGCCGTTGCCCATCGACCAGTCGTCGCTGGAGTTCTCGGACAGCGTGACGAACACGTCCTCGGGCCGCACCCCGGCCTCGGCCAGTTCGTCCGCCAGACGCCGGTACAGGCCGCGCTTGACCTCCTCCGGCCGGCCCGCGCGCAGGAGGACCTGGACGCAGACGACGTCCTCGCGGGCCACGCCGAGGTAGCTCGGATCGAAGAACATCTCTTCCGGGTCGTGCGGCGTGACGATCTGGAAGCGGTCCCCGGCCGGGACGCCGACGGCGTCGACCAGGGCCCGGTGCACGCCGTCGGCGATGGCGCGGCGGGCGGCGGGCGGACGGGTGGCGGACAGGTCGATGCGGACGAGAGGCACGGATACGCTCGCTTTCCGTCGGGGACCCGGCGCGGTGGCCGACGGTCGCCGATCATAGCGCCGGCCGTGCCACCGCCCGCCGCGCCGGCCCCGGCAGGGGTACGGGCCGCGGGACGCGTTCGTCCTCGCACGTCCCGCGGGGCGCCGGGAGCCGGGCGGACAGGGAGCCGGGCGGGACGCGCCGCGCGTCAGAAGTTGATCATGTGGCCGGCCAGGCCGTGGACCGCTTCCTTCACCGCTTCCCCGAGCGTGGGGTGCGCGTGCACGTTGCGGGCGACCTCCGTCACGGTCAGGTCCCACTGCTGGGCCAGCGTCAGCTCCGGCAGCAGCTCGGTGACGTCCGGGCCGATGAGGTGCGCGCCGAGGATCTCCCCGTGCGTGGCGTCGCTGAGGATCTTCACGAAGCCGGCCGGGCTGCCGATGCCGTGCGCCTTCCCGTTCGCGGTGAACGGGAACTTG
This sequence comes from Streptomyces sp. B1866, assembly GCF_031932565.1. Classification (NCBI taxonomy): domain Bacteria; kingdom Bacillati; phylum Actinomycetota; class Actinomycetes; order Kitasatosporales; family Streptomycetaceae; genus Streptomyces; species Streptomyces sp. B1866. The sequence goes on along the minus strand of NZ_JAVSCF010000023.1, from coordinate 23,204 downwards.
GCCACCCGCACGTCGAATCCCCGCTCCCGGGCCTGCGCCTCGGTCCAGCCGAAGCTGGCGATCTGCGGCTGGCAGTAGGTCGCCCGCGGGATCATGGTGAAGTCCAGCTCCATGGTCTCCGCGCCCGCGATCGTCTCCGCGGCGACGACACCCATGGCCTCGGCCGCGTGGGCGAGCATGAGCCGGGCCGTGACGTCGCCGATGGCGAAGACGTGGGGGACGTTCGTACGGCCGCGGGCGTCGGTCCCGATCGCGCCGCGCTCGGTGAGCCGCACGCCGGTGCGCTCCAGCCCGTAGCCCTCGGTGTTCGGGCCGAAGCCGATGGCCTGAAGGACCTTGTCGGCCTCCAGCACCCGGGTGCGGCCGCCGCCGGAGACGGTGACGCGCACCTTCTCGCCGGAGTCGTCGATGCCCTCCACCCGGGTCGAGGTGAGCACGTCGACGCCCAGGCGGCGGTACTGCCGCGCCAGCTCCTTGGACACCTCCTCGTCCTCCAGCGGCACGAGGCGGTCCAGGAACTCCACGATGGTGACCGCGACCCCGTAGGAGCGCAGCACGTAGGCGAACTCCACGCCGATGGCGCCCGCGCCGGCGATGACGATGCTCTCCGGCAGGCTGTCGCTGAGGATCTGGCTCTCGTAGGTGACCACCCGGTCGGACAGCGACGTGCCCGGCAGCAGGCGCGGCGTGGCGCCCGTGGCGATGACGCAGTGTCCGAAGGTCACCGTCTCTGCGGTGCCGTCCGCCCGGGTCACCTGGAGCGTGTGGTCGTCGGTGAAGGAGCCGCGGCCCTCGAACTGCTGGATGCGGTTCTTCTTCATCAGGTAGTGGACGCCCTTGGCGCGGCCGTCCGCGACCTGCCGGCTGCGCTGGTAGGCCACGGAGTAGTCGGCCGTCACCGGGCCGTCGAAGACCAGGCCGTACGCCTTCGCCTCGTGGGTGACCAGGTGCGCCAGCTCCGCGTTGCGCAGCAGGGCCTTGGAGGGGATGCACCCCACGTTCAGGCAGACCCCGCCCCAGTAGCGTTCTTCGACGATCGCGGTGGTCAGCCCGAGCTGGGCGGCCCGGATCGCGGCGACATAACCGCCGGGCCCCGCGCCCAGTACGACGACGTCATAGTGCGCGCTCATGGCGGGCAGGCTACCAAACCGGCCTGGTCGGCCCGGTCCCGACCGGTGCGGCCCGGCGCGGTTCACCGCGGGCCGGCGGGCGTGCGGCCCGCCGGCCCGCGGTGGCCCCGAAGGTCCACCGGGTTCAGGCCGCCTTGGCGGCGGCGCCGCGGACGCGGGGCGTGTCCCAGATGCCCATCGCCTTCCACACCCGCCTGCTCGCCGGGGTGAGCAGTCCCAGCTCGCCCATCAGGTCGCGGATCTTGCCGACCGAGGCGCGGATCTCGTCCCGGGCCGCCTGGCACTCGTACGCCTTCTTCACGACCTCGTCGGGGATGTCGAAGTAGCGCACCATCGGACCGGGCGGGGAGAGCATGATGCGGGCCATCACGCCGAGGACGACCGGGGTGGTCAGGCCCAGGATCCGGCGCCGCAGGGCGGGCATCCGCGGCACCCGGTGCTTGAGGTAGTGGCGGGCGAAGGAGATGTGCCGGGCCTCCTCGGCGATGTGGATGCGCATGATCGTTTCTTCAAGGGGGTGCTTGATGTGCCCGCCCTTGAGGGACTTGCGCTGCACGTAGTCGATGGGGTCCTCGCCGCCGAGCACGAAGACGAAGAACAGCTCGGTGTTGACCAGCGGGATCAGCGGCGCAAGCTGGGCGATCGCGCTGAGCGCGCGGGGCATGCCGCGTATCGGCAGCCCGGTGCGGTTGACGAACTCCTGGAACATCATCCCGTGATGGCATTCCTCGGTCGTCTCGTGGTAGACGTACCGGAACTCCGGGCGGCCGTTGGGCAGCCGGTAGGCGTAGTTGAGCAGGCCGCGCTTGAGCAGGTTCTCGAACTGGAGGCCGATCTTCATCGCGGTGGCCACGCGCCACAGCCCGATCCGCGTCTGGACCCCGGCGGGCTGGGCCTTGTACCACTCGGTCTCGCCCAGCCGGTCGAACGGCGGCAGGACCCAGCGCGGGTCGTCCGGGTCGACCTGGAGGTCGGGGTCGTCCCAGGGGATGTCGGCGTACGCCTCCCAGTGCTTGTCCACCGACGCCTTGTTGAGGCGGTCGATGACGCTCAGGTAGGCCGCGCGGTCGGTGACCTGCGCGCGCAGTTCTTCGGCGAGTTCGGTGGGTGCTTTCGGCATGTCGGGCACTTCCTTGTGGTCACGCGCGGGAGACCGCGGTCGGCTCAGTGGAGGCCGCCGTCGGGTCCGCGGGGCGGGGCGGCGGGTCCGGGGTCGGGAATGATCAGACGGGCGATGTCCTTGATCATCTGTAGGACCGCCCGCTGGTGGCCGTGGGCGTCGTCGTCCAGCGCGTTCTGCACCGACAGGCCGACGAACGTGGCGTACAGGCTGCGCAGTACGACGGGCGCGAAGTCCTCCGGCAGCGCGTTCTGCGGGAACAGCCGGTCGAAGGTGTCCAGGATGGCGTCGAGGATCCGCCCGTCGAGGTCCCGGCACAGCTCCCGCAGCTCCTCGTCGGTGCGGGCCGCCATGGCCAGCTCCAGCAGGGCCTTGGCGGGGCGCCCGCGGAAGACCTCCCAGAGCAGGTCGAGCGCGCCCTCGACGTTGTGCCGCTCGGGGGGCAGCACCGCGAACGCCGTCTCGTACGCCAGCCGCTGGGCCGCCAGCAGGTGCTCCAGGGCGGCGGCGACCAGCGCCATCTTGGTGGGGTAGTGGTGCTGCTGCGCCCCGCGGGAGACGCCCGCGCGGCGGGCCACCTCGGTGGTCGAGGTGCCCGACCAGCCCAGCTCGACCAGGCACTCCATGGTGGCGTCGAGCAGCCGCGCCCGGGTGCGCGAGCGCCGCTCGTCCTGGGTGCGGCGGCTGTCGCTGTACCCGCGCGAGTGGCGGCGGCGCCTGCTGACTGACACGCCCCGACGGTAGGAGCGCGGCAACAAGCAAGCAAGCCTGCTTGTATGTGCCGCCCGTCACATCCGGCCGTGAGGGCCGGCCCGCGGCGCCGCGGTTCACCGGTCGAACCGACCAGGGGTGAGGTCACGCCTCCGACGGCCGGCTCCGGGTGGTCTTCCGCCACGAACCCTGCGGCACCCGCCTGGGCCCGGACGGCACCTGCCCGGCCTGCGCGGTGCGGGTGCCGCCCGAGGACGTCCGGATGCTGCCCGGACCCGGCACCGACGCGGGCCCGCACCGCCCGGATCCGGTGTCGCGCGCGTCGGCCCGGCCGCGCCGGCTGCTGACCCGCATCGACGCGCCGGGCGTCCGGTCGTCCCGAGCCGCGCCCGGCGGGGCGGGCCCGGCGTCCGCGCGGCCGGTGGAGCCGTACGGCCCGGAAGCGGCCGGACGGAGGCGGCTTCCGGACCGTACGGGCCGGAAGGCGGGCGGGCCCCTGGCGCGGGCGGGCCTCCGCGCCGCGCGCGTCCCCGGCAGCCGTGCGCGCGCCCGCGCGGAAGCGGCGGAACGGGCGGTGTCCACTCCTCGGACGCCTCCGGGTGGCCGTGCGCAGGCGTCCCCCGCCCCGTGCCCCGCCCGCACCCCGCCACGAGATATCTTGATGTCGAGCAATGTTGCAGACGTGGAGCGGAGCACCCGGTGACTGACTCGACCATCATCTACACGCACACCGACGAGGCCCCGGCCCTGGCGACGTATTCCCTCCTGCCCGTGGTCGAGGCCTACGCCTCCGCGGCCGGGGTGGCCGTGGAGACCCGCGACATCTCCCTGGCCGGGCGGATCATCGCCGCCTTCCCCGAGCGCCTGCGGGAGGACCAGCGCATCGATGACGCGCTCGCCGAGCTGGGCGAGCTGGCGAAGACGCCCGGAGCCAACATCATCAAGCTGCCGAACATCTCGGCCTCCATCCCGCAGCTGAAGGCCGCGGTCGCCGAGCTGCGGGACAAGGGCTACGCGCTGCCGGACTACCCGGACGACCCCAAGACCGACGAGGAGCGGGACATCCGCGCCCGCTACGACAAGGTCAAGGGCAGCGCCGTCAACCCGGTCCTGCGCGAGGGCAACTCCGACCGGCGCGCCCCCGCGTCGGTGAAGAACTACGCCCGGTCGCACCCGCACCGCATGGGCGCCTGGTCGCCGGAGTCGAAGACCAACGTCGTCCACATGACCGCCGACGACTTCCGCTCCACCGAGAAGTCCGCCGTCATCGCCGAGGACGGCGCGCTGCGCATCGAGCTGGCCGGGGACGACGGGACCACCACCGTGCTGCGCGAGTCGGTGCCGGTGCTGGCCGGCGAGGTCGTCGACGCGTCGGTGATGCGGGTGGCGGCGCTGCGCGAGTTCCTGGCCGCGCAGGTCGCCCGCGCCCAGGCCGAGGGCGTGCTGTTCTCGGTGCACCTGAAGGCGACGATGATGAAGGTGTCCGACCCGATCATCTTCGGGCACGTGGTACGGGCCTTCTTCCCCAAGACCTTCGCCGCGCACGGCGAGGCGCTCGCCGCGGCCGGCCTGACCCCGAACGACGGCCTCGGCGGCATCCTCAAGGGCCTTTCGGCGCTGCCCGAGGGCGTGGAGATCGCGGCGTCCTTCGAGGCCGAGCTGGCCGAGGGCCCGCGGCTGGCGATGGTCGACTCCGACCGGGGCATCACCAACCTGCACGTGCCCAGCGACGTCATCGTGGACGCCTCCATGCCGGCCATGATCCGCACCTCCGGCCACATGTGGGGCCCGGACGGCCAGGAGGCCGACACCCTCGCGGTCATCCCGGACAGCAGCTACGCGGGCATCTACCAGGCCGTCATCGACGACTGCCGCTCGCACGGCGCGCTCGACCCCGCGACGATGGGCTCGGTGCCCAACGTCGGCCTGATGGCCAAGGCCGCCGAGGAGTACGGCAGCCACGACAAGACCTTCGAGATCCCCGTCACCGGCACGGTGCGGGTGCTCGACGGCCGCGGCGAGGCCGTGCTGGAGCACGTGGTGAGCGCCGGCGACATCTGGCGCATGTGCCAGACCAAGGACGTGGCGATCCGCGACTGGGTCAAGCTCGCCGTCACCCGCGCCCGCGCGACCGGCGACCCGGCCGTGTTCTGGCTGGACGAGACCCGGGCGCACGACGCCAACCTCATCGCGAAGGTCCGGGCGTACCTGCCCGAGCACGACACCGAGGGGCTGTCCCTGGACATCAAGGCGCCGGTGGACGCCATCACGGTGTCCCTGGAGCGCATCCGCCGCGGCGAGAACACCATCTCGGTCACCGGCAACGTGCTGCGCGACTACCTGACCGACCTGTTCCCGATCCTGGAGCTGGGCACCAGCGCCAAGATGCTGTCGGTCGTGCCGCTCATCAACGGCGGCGGGCTGTTCGAGACCGGCGCCGGCGGCTCCGCGCCCAAGCACGTCCAGCAGCTGGTCAAGGAGAACTACCTGCGCTGGGACAGCCTGGGCGAGTTCCTGGCGCTGGCGGTCAGCTTCGAGCAGTTCGCGCAGACCACCGGCAACGCGCGCGCCAAGGTGCTGGCCGACACCCTCGACCGCGCCACCGGCACGTTCCTGAACGAGGACAAGTCGCCCAGCCGCCGCCTCGGCGGCATCGACAACCGCGGCAGCCACTTCTACCTGGCCCTGTACTGGGCGCAGGAGCTGGCCCGGCAGACCGACGACCCGCAGCTCGCCGAGGCGTTCGCGCCGCTGGCCAAGACGCTGACCGAGCAGGAGGGCACGATCGTCGACGAGCTGCTGGCCGTGCAGGGCTCGCCGGCCGACATCGGCGGCTACTACCGGCCCGACCCGGCCAAGGCCGCCGCCGTCATGCGCCCGTCGCAGACCCTCAACCAGGCCCTGGCCACCCTCGGCTGACGCCCGCGCGGGCGGACCGGCGCCGCCCGCACCCCGGACCGCCCCGGCCGGCGCCGCACCCGGCCGGGGCGGCCCCGCGTCCGCGCAGGGCGCGAGCGCGGGACCCGGGGCCGGACGGGCGGCCCCGAGCCGGCGGCTACAGCTCCACCAGGACCTTGCCCCGGTTGGCCGCCCGGTCGGTGTACAGGCTCTGGTACGCGTCCGGGATGCTGTCGAAGCCCTTCCACACGGTCTGGTCGTAGGTGATCTCCCCGTCGCGGACCAGGCCGCCCAGCTCGTCGCGCAGCGCCTTCCAGTTCTCCTCGCTGAACCACTCGATAGCGAAGATGCCGCGGATGGTGGCGCGCGGGAACATGATGTACGGCAGCAGCCGCGGACCGACGAAGTCGCCCGCGACCTGCGTGGCCCACTGCCAGCACACCGCCACCTGGCTGCCCACGTTCAGCATCGAGAACACCACGTCGGTGAGGGTGCCGCCGAGGCTGTCGAAGTACTTGTCGACGCCGTCCGGCGCGGCCTGCCGCAGCGCCTCGCGGACCTTCTCCTCGCCGTCGCCCTGCCGGTAGTCCACCACCGCGTCGAAGCCGAGGCCGGTGAGGTACGCGGCCTTCTCCGGCGAGCCGGTGGTGCCCACCACGCGCGCGCCCGCCCGCTTGGCGAGCTGGCCGACCAGCGTCCCGATCGCGCCCGACGCGCCGCTGATCACCACCGTGTCGCCCGGCCGGACGGTCATGAACTTCGTCAGCGTGCCCCACGCGGTCATGCCCGGCCCGCCCAGCACGCTCAGCGCCGTGGACAGCGGCAGCGCGTCGTCGTGGTCCGCCGGGTCCAGTTTGCGGTAGGCGGGGAACACCATGGGGAACGTGCCGGTCTGCCACAGCGCGGGCGCGCCGTCGCTGACGACGTGGCTGCGCCAGCCGCCGAAGCCCTGTACCAGGTCACCGGGCCGGAAGGCGGCCCGCGGCCCGGCCTGGAGCACCTCCATGACCGCGTCGGCGCCCATGTGATCGCCCAGCGGCGTGTCCAGGCAGATGCCCTGGAGGTACGGGTCGACGGAGATGTACCGCGTCTTCAGCAGCATCTGGTCGTCCTTCAGGTCGACGTCCACCTCCTCGACGACCTTCTCGTACACGCGCCGCACGTCGGGGACGCCTTCGGCGTGCTCGCGTACGACCCACTTCTCGATCCGCATGTCAGACTCCCTGTGACAGTGAGGCGCCGCGCGGCTCGCGCGCCGCGGCGGCCGGCCGCGCCCCGACGGGCACGACCACGTGGGTGGGCGCGGGCTTGGTGTCGTCGACGCTCGCGGTGAACTCGCGGCCGTCGTCGCGGCAGACGAACTGCATGACGTGCCGGCCCGCGGCCGCCGCCCGGATCAGCCCGCCGGTGGTCGCCCACACCCCGGACATGTAGAAGTTCGCCAGGCCCGGCAGGCCCGGCCCGTGCTTCTTGACCAGCTCCTCCAGCGTCTCGCCGCTCTCCACGAACGGCTGCCAGCCCAGCACGGTGCCGTCGTAGTTGCCCGTGTAGCGGACCTGGGTGAGCGGGGTGGACACGTCCCGTACGGCGACGGACTCGGTCAGCCCCGGGTAGCGCTGCTCCAGGAACTCCAGCAGCGCCGTGCGCGCCCGCCGCTTGGCGGCGTAGTACTCCCGGCCGTGCCGCACCGGCAGGGTGTGGATCTCCTCGCCGCCGCGCACCCGGCTGACCTGCTCCGGGCCCTCGTCCAGCGCGCGCCACGGGCCGATGTCGCAGAAGTACGTGGCGTACACGACGCTGGTCTCCCGCGGTGACAGCTCCGGGTAGTGCGCGCTGCGGAACTGCACGTTGATGCTCGGGTGGCGGATGCCCGTCAGCCGCGCGGCCTCCGCGTCGGTGAGCAGGTGCGTGGTGCACGGGTCGCCCTCGGGGAAGGCGCGCTTCAGGCCCAGGAAGAGGATGAAGTAGCCGGGGAAGACCATGCCCGGCTCCTGGATGGTCCGCGTGTACAGCTTCCGGTAGGCGTCGTTCAGGTAGCGGCCCTTCAGGAACTTCGTCATCGTCGTGTGCCCGTCGCAGGCGGAGACCACGATGTCGGAGCGGAACTCCCGCCCGTCGCTCAGCCGCACGCCCACCGCGCGGTCGTCCTCCACCAGCACCTCGGTGACCTTGGCGTTGTAGGTGATGTCCCCGCCCAGGCGCCGGTAGCGCTGCTCGATGGACCGCGCCAGGCCCAGCGAGCCGCCCTCGGGCACGCCCGCCGACAGGTTCGCGTGCGAGGCGAGCTGGAAGTAGAACGGCAGCACGGGGAAGTTCGGGTGCTTCTCGTAGAGGATGAAGTTGAACGCCTCGCGCAGCAGCGGGTCCTTGAACCGCGCCGAGTACTCGGTCATCAGCGAGCCCATCGACTTGCGGATGACGTTGACGTACGGGAGGAACGAGGCCAGCATGCGCCACCGCTCCCGCCGCCCCATCAGGCCGACCGGCTTCAGGAACGGGTACACCGCCAGGCACTTGCGGAACGCGCGCAAGCCCTTGCAGAAGTCGCGGATCAGCCGCGCGTCGGCGGGGGACAGCTCCGTCAGGTGGGCCTGGAGCCGGTCGGGGTCGGAGTAGAAGTAGACCGCGCGGCCGTCGCGTCCGCGCACGATGTTGAACACGTCGAAGTGCCGCATCTGCTTGCCCTGGAGCGCGCCGAGCTCCAGCCATATCTGGTGCATCTCGTTGCCCGGCCCGTTGCCCAGCAGCCAGCTGACGCAGCAGTCGAAGGTGAAGTCGCCCTTGTCCCACGCGGTGCAGCAGCCGCCGGGGATCTCGTGCATCTCGAATATCCGCGTGTGGTAGCCGTTGAGCTGCGCGTAGACGCCGGTGGACAGGCCGCCGAGGCCGCCACCGATGATGATCATGGTTTTCCTGTCGTGCCGTGTCCCAGGCATGACCCGGTCGCCTCTTTCCGTCTCGTGGTGTGGTGGCTGCGCAGGCCGGCGGAAGTCCGGGCCGGTCACCGGACGGGCCGGCGGTCGAGCTGGGGCAGGTGGCCCAGCTTGTCCGGGTGCCAGGGCCCGGCGGGCACCGACTCCCACGCCCGGAACTCCCGGCCCAGCTCCTGGCACAGGTACTGGGCCACGAAGCGGCCCGTGGACGCGGCCCGGATCAGTCCGCCGCCGCCCGCCCACTGGCCGGCCAGCCAGAAGCCGTCCAGCCCGTCCAGCCGGCAGCGGTCCTTGTTGACCACCTTGCCGATCACGTCGTCGGCGTCGGTGAACGCCATCCACGCGAGGATGCTGCCGTTGTGGTTGCCGGTGTAGCGCTTGTTCGTCACCGGCGAGGCCACGTCCACCACCTCGACGCGCCCGCCGAGGCCCGGATAGCGCTTCTCCAGGTAGCCGCGCACGAAGTCCGCGACCTCCTGCTTGCGGGCCCGGTAGGCCCGGCGGTCGGTGCTGCGCAGCCCGTGCCAGTAGTCGAAGTCGCTGAAGTACGTGCAGTGCAGCACCGACTTGCCCGGCGGGGCGAAGCCGTCGGAGTAGCGGGAGCGGATCTGCACCGCCAGGCTGTCCTGCGCCGCGTGCAGCACCGCGCCGTCCTCGCGGGACAGCAGGTACGTCGTGCTGTGCCGGTCGTCGGGCACCTCGCCGTCCACGCCGAGGAACACCGACACCACGCCCGGGTAGATCACCCCGGGCCGGTGCAGCAGGTCGGTGTACAGCCGGTGGACGCGGGGGCTGGTGTACCGGCCCTCCAGCAGGCCGTACAGCGTGGTGTACCCGTCGCAGGCGGCCACCACGTGGTCGGCGTAGTACCGCCGCCCGTCGCGCAGCTGCACGCCGACGGCCCGGTCGCCCTCCACCAGGATCCGCTCCACCCGCGCCCGGTAGGTGATCCGCCCGCCGAGACCGGTGTACCGCTCCTCGACGGACCGGGCCAGGCCCAGCGACCCGCCCTGCGGGAAGCCGCAGTTGCGGTTGTGCGCGCCCGCCATGTTGAACAGGTACGGCAGCAGCGGGAAGACCTCGTGGTCCTGGAAGAAGATGTTCGGGAACGCCCGGCGCAGCAGCGGGTCCTGGAACCTCCCCGAGAAGGCGTTCATCTGCGTGGCGGCGGTGCGCCAGAACAGGCGGAACGCGGGCAGCACCGTGCGCAGCATCCGCAGCTTCTCGCCGGTGGTGCGCAAGGCCGCCGGCTTCAGGAACGGGTACAGGCTGATGCCGGCGAACCGGCGCAGGTCGCGGCAGAAGGACCGGATCAGCCGCGCGTCGGCGGGGGAGACCTCCAGCAGGTGCCGCTCCAGCCGGTCGGCGTCGTTGTAGAACGTCACCGACCTGCCGTCCTCGCCGACGACCGTGTTGAACACCTCGAAGTCGGTGATCGTCTTGCCGTCGAGCGCGCCCAGCTCCCGCCAGATCTGGTTCGCCTCGTTGCCCGCGCCGGTGCCCACCAGCCACTCGATGCAGTAGTCGAACAGGTAGCCCTCGCGCGACCACGCGGTGCAGCAGCCGCCGGGCAGCACGTGCTTCTCGAAGACGCGGGTGTCCATCCCGTTCATCTGCGCGTACGCCCCGGTGGACAGGCCGCCGACGCCCGCGCCGATGATGATCACCCGCGGCCGGCCGCCGGCCGGCCGGTGCCGCTCGCTCCAGTCGTCTTTGCCACCCGTCTCACGCGGCACGTGCCTCACCGCCCGTCAGGATGCCGCGGGTCAGCGCCGCGTTGCCGGCGATGTGCTCCTCGTCCAGCATGTCGGCGTGCCGGCCGTGGCCGCGCAGCACCGCGCTGTGCGTGGCCGACGCGCCGTGCCAGGTGCCCTCCTGGCCCGCCGCGTACAACGCCTCCTTGTGCTCGTCGGAGATCACGCTCACCGCGGCGCGGACCGTGCCCAGGTTGGGGTGGCGGCCGCAGAAGCCGATGTACTCCCGGGCCTGCGCCAGGGTCTCCTCGGCGACCGCCTCGGTGCCGGTGTGCTTGCGCAGGTGCTCGCCCAGCTCCCGCTCGAACTCCGCCAGGTGCTCGGGCGCCGGCTCGAAGGACTCGGGGATGCGGTACGAGTCCATGATGACCACGTCCGGCACGTGCCGCCCGCGGCCCTCCAGCTCCTTGGCCACCTCGAAGGCGAGGTTGCCGCCGAGGGAGTAGCCGAACAGCGCGCACGGCCCCTCGGGCTGCACGGACTCCACCAGGTCGGCGTACCGGCGCACCAGGTCGTCGCCGGGCACGTAGTTGAAGGCGACGAACTGGTACTCCGGCAGCTGCGCCGCGAACTGCCGGTAGACCAGGCCGTGGCCGCCCGCGGGCGGGAAGCAGAACAGCACCGGCCGGCCGCGGCCGGTGTTGAACCGCAGGTACGGCTGGGCCCCGGCGAGCTGCCCGGTGACGATGCGCTCCACCGTACGGGCCATGCCGTGCAGGGTGGTCACCCGGAACAGGTGGCTGACCGGGACGCTCACGGCGAACTCGGTCTGGAGGTGGTGGATCAGCTCGATCAGCTTGATCGAGCTGCCGCCCGACTCGAAGAAGTCGTGCCGCAGGCCCACCCGCTCCAGGCCCAGCAGCGACGACCACAGGGCGGCCATGCGCACCTCGTACAGCGTCACCGGCGGCTCGTAGGACCCGGCGTCCTCCGCCTCCGCGCGCGGCTCGGGCAGCGCGGCCACGTCGACCTTGCCGTTCGCCGTCAGCGGCAGCTCCGGCAGCTCGGTGAAGTGCGCGGGGATCATGAAGGTGGGCAGGTAGCCGGCCAGGTGGCGGCGCAGCTCCCGCCAGTCCAGGCGCGCCGCGGGCGCGGGCACGCAGTACGCGCACAGCTCCGCCTCGCCGCGCGCGTCCGGGCGCACGGTGACCACCGCCTGCGCCAGGCCCGGCCACAGCGCCAGGTGCGACTCGACCTCGCCGGGCTCCACCCGGTGGCCGCGCACCTTCACCTGCGCGTCGGCGCGTCCCAGCAGGTGCACGCGGCCGCGGCTGTCCCAGCGGGCCAGGTCGCCGGTGCGGTAGGCGCGCTCCGGCGCGGCGTCCGCCTCGCGGCCGAGCCGCAGCGGCGCGAAGCGCCGCGCGGTCTGCTCCGGGTCCCCGGCGTAGCCGGCCGCCACCCCGGAGCCGCCGATCCACAGCTCGCCCGGCACGCCCGGCGGCACCGGCTCGCCGTGCTCGTCCAGGATGTACAGCCGGCTGCCCGGGAACGGCCGCCCGACGGGCACCATGCGGCTGGGCTCCAGGCCGTCGGCCGGCCCCTCGAAGTAGGCGCTGTCGATCGTCGCCTCGGTGAGCCCGTAGGAGTTGACCACCCGCGTGTCCGGCCCGCACAGGCCGCGCAGCCGCTCGTACTCCTCCACCTTCCAGGCGTCGGAGCCGACGACCAGCAGCCGCAGGAAGTCCAGCCGGACCTCCTCCCGCTCGCAGTAGCGCATCAGGCCGCGCACCACCGCGGGCACGAACTCCCCGCAGTCCACCCGCTCCTCGCGCATCACCCGGTACAGCCGCGCCGTGTCGAACAGCAGGTCGCGGCCGGCCAGCACCAGCGTGCCGCCCGAGGCCAGCGCCCGCACCAGGTCGCCGGTGAACACGTCGAACGACGGGCTCGCCATCTGGAGGTGCACGCGCACGTCCCGCCGGAGGCCGTACGCGTCCCGCCAGCCGGCGTAGGCCGCGGCCAGGTTGGCGTGGCCGACCACGACCGCCTTGGGCCGGCCGGTGGAGCCGGAGGTGTGGATGACGTACGCGGGCGCGTCCCCGCCCACCGCGACCGGGACGGCCGCCTGCTCACCCGGGCCGTCGGGCGCGAGCAGGCCGTCCACCGCCAGCACGCCCGCGGCGCCGCCGGGCAGTGCGGCCAGCCTCTCCCGGCCGGCCGGGTCCGCGACCACCAGCGCCGCGCCCGCGCCGCGCACCATGTGGGCCAGCCGGTCGGCCGGGTAGCCGGGGTCGAGCGGCAGGTAGGCGCCGCCGGCCTTCAGCACCCCGAGAACCGCGGCCACCAGCTCGGGCGACTTCTCCAGGCACAGCGCCACCACGGACCCCTCGGCCACGCCCCGGTCGCGCAGCCGGCGCGCCACCCGGTCCGAGCAGCCGTCCAGCTCGGCGTACGTCATCCGGCGCGGCCCGCCCGGGCCGGCCGGGTCGGCGACCGCCACCGCGTCCGGGTGTTCGGCCGCGGCCCGGCCGAACAGGACGTGCACCGGCTCGGCCGCCCCGGCCCGCTCGCCCGCGCCGCTTCCCTCGTCCGCGCCGCTCCACTCACCCAGGATGCGCGCCCGCTCCCGCTCGCCCAGCATGTCCAGCCGGGCGACCGGCCGCGTCGCGGGCGCGCGGGTCAGCGCGTCGAGCAGGTTGACGTAGTGGCCGGCCAGCCGCCGCATCGTCTCGGGCAGGAACAGGTCGGTGTTGTACTTGAAGACGCAGTGGAAGCGGTGCTCCGCCTCGTCCTCGTACGCCGACAGGGTCAGGTCGAACTGGCCCTCCTCCTCGGGCAGCTCGATGTACTCCAGCCGGTAGCCGTACTTCTCGGTGGCCACCTTGTGGGTGAGCAGGATGAACATGGCCTGGAACACCGCCGACCGGCTCGGGTCGTGCTTCAGGCCCAGCTTCTCCACCAGCAGCACGAACGGGTACTCCTGGTGGTCCAGGCCGCCGAGCACGGCGTGCCGGACCCGCTCCAGCAGCTCCCCGGCCGTGGGCGCGCCGGCCAGGCTGACGTGCAGCGGCAGCGGGTTGACGAAGTACCCGTAGACGCCGCCGAACTCCTCCCGGGTGCGGCCGGTCACCGGGCTGCCGACGATGACGTCGTCCTGGCCGGAGTAGCGGTGCAGCAGGACGTAGTAGGCGCTCAGCAGCACCATGAACACGGTCACGTTGTGCTCGCGGGCCAGCGCGTGCACCCGGGCGCTCAGCTCCTCGTCCAGGACGAAGAACTCCGACGCGCCGTTGTGCGTCTGCACCACCGGGCGCGGCTTGTCGGTGGGCAGGGCCAGCACCGGCACCCGCTCGGGCAGGTGGGAGCGCCAGTACTCCAGCATCCGGCGCGCGTCCCGGCCGGCCAGGAAGCGGCGCTGCCAGTTGAGGAAGTCCAGGTAGCGGGCGGACACCGGGGGCAGCTCGACGGTACGGCCCGCGCGCAGGCCCTCGTAGACCGCCAGCAGCTCCTCGATGAAGGTGAACGTGGAGATCGCGTCGGAGATGATGTGGTGGACGGCCTTCATGATCAGCCAGCGGTCCGGGGCCCGCTTGAACAGCCGGAAGCGCACCAGCGGGTCGCGCTCCAGGTCGTACGGTTTGCGGTACTCGCGGATGATCGTCTGGTAGATCTCGTCCCACGGGGTGCCCTGCACGTCGAACAGGGCCAGGTCCTCCTTGGGCTCGGGGGAGATCACCTGGACCGCCTGCCCCTGGTCGAGCAGGAAGTTCGCCCGCAGGCTCGGGTGCCGCGCCAGCAGCACCCGCACCGCGTCGAACATCAGGTCCGGCTCCAGCGCGACCCGCACCTCCACGGCGCCGCCGATGTTGTACGCGAAGCCGTCCGGGTTGAGCTGCTTGAGGAACCACAGCGCCTTCTGGTTCTGCGTCAGCGGATAGCGCGCCTCGTCCGTGTGCACCTCCACGGCCGCGCCCTGCGCGCTGTCCCCGGCGCCGTCCGCCACCAGGTCCGCCAGGCCGTCGTGCAACTGCCCGACCAGGTCGGCGAACGGGCTGCCGCTCAGCAGCGCCACCACCGGCAGCGCCACGCCCAGGTCGGCGTGCACGCGGGTGCGCAGCTCCATGGCCAGCAGCGAGTCCAGGCCCAGCGCGCCCAGGCTGACGGCCGGGTCGACCTGCTCGGCCCGCACCCGCAGCACGCCCGCGACCAGCGCGGTGAACCGCTCGGCCGCCAGCAGGCGGCGCTTCTCCTCGCCCGCCTCGCGGAAGGCGTCCAGGAAGCCGCTGCTCTCGCCGGACGACGTGTCCTGCGCGGCGGCGGCCAGCTCGGCCACCAGCGGCGGCGGCACCGGGTACCAGGACAGGAACACCGGCCAGTCCACGATCGTGGCCACCAGCAGGTGCGCGCGGTCCTGGCCGATGACCCGCTCGAAGACGGCCATGCCCGCCTCCGGGGACAGCGAGCTCATGCCCCGGCTCTCCCGGTAGTGGCGCACCAGGCCCAGCTCCTCGATCATGCCCGTCGCCCACGGGCCCCAGGACACGCTCAGGCCCGGCAGGCCGCGGGCGCGGCGGTGGTGGGCCAGCGCGTCGAGGAACGCGTTGCCCGCCGCGTAGTTGGTCTGCCCGGCGGTCGTCAGCAGCGAGGCGACCGAGGCGAACAGCACGAAGTGGTCCAGCGGCTCGTCGGCCAGGTGCCGGTGCAGCAGGTAGGCGCCGACGGCCTTCGGGTCGTACACCGCGTCGAAGACCGGCCGGTCCATCTCCGGCACCAGCGTGTCGCGGACCTGCCCGGCCAGGTGGAACACGCCGCGCACCGGCGGCGAGTCGCGCCGCCGGTACTCCGCCAGCCAGCCGGTGAGCGCCGCCTCGTCGGTGACGTCCAGCGGGGCGAGCACGGCGTGGGCGCCCAGCTCCTCCAGCTCCTTGACGAAGCGGACGCGCTGCCCGGCCGGGCTGTCCGGGTCCAGCTCGTGCCACCGGTCGCGCTCGGGCAGCCGGCCGCGGCCCACCAGGATCAGCCGGCGCGCGCCGCGCCGCACCAGGGTGCGGCACAGCAGCCGGCCGAGCGCGCCGAACGCGCCGGTGACCAGGTAGCTGCCGTCCGGGCGCAGCCGCAGCGGCAGCGGGCGGGTCAGGTCGCCGGCCGGTCGCAGCCGGCTGGTGCGGCGGGCCCGCCCGCGCAGCGCGATCTCGTCCTCGTCCGCCGCCGCGGCCTCGCGCAGCAGCGCCTCGGCCTCCACGCGCCGCGCGGCCCGGCCGGTGCCCGCGGCCGGGTCGAGGTCGATCAGCTTGCCGCGGTGGTCGAGGAGTTCCTGGTGCCACAGCACACGGCCCACGCCCCAGGCGGGCGCGCCCAGCGGCTCGACCGCCTCGCCGGGCGCGGCCGCCTGCGCGCCGCGGGTGACCACGTGCAACCTGCCGGGGGCCTGCCGCCCGGCCAGCGCCTGCGCGAGCGCGACCAGCGAGTACGCGCCGGCGGCGGCGTGCGCGCCGAACGCGTCCCGGCCGGTGTCCGCCAGCCGCGGCAGGTCCAGGTTCCACAGGTGGACGACCGTGTCGCAGGACATCCCGGCGTCCGCCAGGCCGGCCAGCAGCCGACGGAAGTCCGCCGCCGAGTCCGGGGCGACCGCCGACGGCTCGCCGCCGCGCCCCAGCCGGTAGGCCGGGCCCGGCCGGACCAGGTGGCACCGGCCGCCGCGCCCGGTCACCAGCTCGGCCAGCTCCTCGGCCACGCCGCCGGCGTCGGCCAGGATCAGCCAGTCGCCCGCGGCGCGGGCGATGGCCAGGCCGCCGGCGACCTCGCCGGCCGCCGCGGGCGGCGGCGCGTCGATCCAGGTGACGTCCGCCAGCCAGCCGTCGATGGTGCTCAGGGCCACCGCGGCGGACGCCTTCTCCACGTCGGCCGCGCGGAACCCGCTGATCCGGCCCAGCGGCGCCCCGTCGTCCGCGTACAGGGCCAGGTCGCCGACGAGGTCGTCGCCGGTGCCGGGCCGCAGCGTCGCGTGCACCCACAGCGGCCGGTCGCCGACCTCGTCCACCCGCACCTCGCCGATCGACAGCGGCAGCCGGATGCCGGTGCCCGGCGCGCCGGGGCCGTCGGCCGCGTCGGCCGCGTCCGGCGCGGTGAGGATCTGCGGCGTCAGCAGCGTCTGGAAGCAGGCGTCGAGCAGCGCCGGGTGCAGGTGGTGGCCGGCGGCGCCGCCGCCCAGCGCGGCGGGCGGGCCGAGCCGGGCCAGCGCCTCGCCGCGGCCGATCCACACCTCCTCGATGCCCTGGAACGCCGGGCCGTAGTGGTAGCCCAGGTCCGCGAGCGCCGCGTAGCACTCGGCGGCCGCCAGGTGCCGCTCGCCGCGCGTGCGGACCGCCTCCGCGTCGAGCACCGCCTGAAGGCGGTTGCGCTGGCCGGTGCGGACCACGCCGGTGGCGTGCACGGTGCGCTCCCCGCCCGGGGCCGGCGCGGTGGCCACCGTGAACGCGGCGCCCTCGGAGGAGAACGACAGCTGCACCGCCCGCGCCTCGCCCTCGGGCAGGAACAGCGCCTTGCGCAGCTCGATGTCCGCCAGCGCCGCCTCGCCGCCCCCGGTCATCGCCCGCACGGCCTGCACGGCCATCTCCACGTAGCCGGCGGCGGGGAACAGCACGCTGCCCTGGATGCGGTGGTCGGCGAGGTAGGGCAGGGCCTCGGTGTCGAGCCGCGCCTCCCAGGCCGGTTCGGCGCTGGCCAGGCGGCGGCCCAGCAGCGGGTGGTCCAGCCGGCCGAGCCGGACCTGCTCCACCGGCGCCGGCTCGGTCCAGTACCGGTCGCGCCGGAACGGGTAGCGCGGCAGCGGCACCTGCGTGCCCGCCGGGTGCAGCACGTCCCACGCGATGTCCGCGCCGAGGCTGTGCAGCGCGGCCAGCGACATCGCGAACCGCTCGGCCTCGTCCTCCTGCCGCCGGATCGAGGGCAGGGTCTGCCCGTCGGCGCCCTTGGCGGCCAGGCACTCGGCGATCGAGTGGGCGAGCACCGGGTGCGGGCCCAGCTCCAGGAACACCCGGTAGCCGTCGTCGGCCAGGCGGTCGACGGCCGCGCGGAAGCGCACCGCGTCGCGGACGTTCTTCCACCAGTAGCCCGCGTCCAGCTCGGTGCCGTGCGCGACGCCCTCCTGGCCGGTCAGGTACAGCGGTACGCGCGCGGCGCGCGGCGCCAGGCCGTCGAGCGACGACAGCAGCTCGTCCTTGACCGGGTCCATCCGGGCGCTGTGGTAGGGCACCCGTACGGACAGGAACCTGGCGAAGACGCCCGCGGCCTTCAGCTCCTCGGCCAGCCGCGCCAGCGCGTCCGCGTCCCCGGCGAGGGTGACCGCGGTCGGGCTGTTGACGGCGGCCACCGACACCTCGTCGCCGTACGGCCGCACCCGCCGGGCCGCCTCCTCCTCGGGCAGGCTGACGGCGAGCATCGTGCCGGTGCCCACCAGCTTCTGCTGGAGGCGGCTGCGGTGCACGATGATCCTGACCGCGTCCTTCAGGGTGTAGACGCCCGCCTCGTAGAACGCGGCCGCCTCGCCGGTGCTGTGCCCCACGATGGCGTCCGGGCGCACGCCGTAGGCGCGCCACAGCGCCGCGAGGCCCACCTGCACGGCGAAGTTGGCCGGCTGCGCGAGCCACGTCTCGGCCATCCGGGACTCGCCCTCGCCGGCGGCCATCTCCTCGGTCAGCGACCAGCCGGCGAGCGCGGCGATCTCCCGGTCGACGGCGTCGACGGCCGCCCGGTAGACCGGCTCGGCCTCGTACAGCTGCCGGCCCATCGCCCACCACTGCGGGCCCATGCCGGTGAACACCCACACCAGCCGCCGCTCCTCCCGCTGCCGCCCGGGCAGGGCGCGCGGGTGGGCCTCGCCCCGCTCGCAGGCGGCCAGCACCTCCGCCAGCGACGCGCGCGAGTCGTAGACCACCGACAGCCGGGACTCCAGGTGCTGGCGGCGGTGCGCCAGGGTGTGGCCCAGGTCGGCGAGGTCCACGGGCGCGCCGTGCTCGCCGGCCAGCTCGGCGCGGACGCCGCGGGCGACCTCGGGCAGGACGTCCGGGTCGCGCGCGGTCAGCGGCAGCACCAGGAAGCGGGGGCGCGGCACCGGCCCGTCCGCCGCGTCCAGTGGTCCGAAGACGGCCGGGGCGGGGCGCGCCGGGGCCTCCTCCAGCAGGACGTGCGCGTTGGTGCCGCCGAAGCCGAACGCGTTCACCCCGGCCCGCGCCGGGCCCTCGTGGTCGGGCCACGGGGTGGGCCGGGTGGGGATCTCGTACGGCAGCGAGGCGAGGTCGATGGCCGGGTTGACGCGCTCCAGGTTGATGTGCGGCGGGATCGTGCGGTGCTTCAGGGACAGCACGGTCTTGATCAGCCCGGCGACGCCCGCGGCCGACTCGGTGTGCCCGATGTTGGTCTTGACCGAGCCGACGTACGCCTTCGCGCCGGGCCTGCGGCCGACCGCCAGGGCGCGGCCGAGCGCGTTCGCCTCGATCGGGTCGCCGACCGGCGTGGACGTGCCGTGCGCCTCGACGTAGCCCAGCGCGCCGGGCTCGATGCCGGCCTCGGCGCAGACCCGCTGGATCAGGGTCACCTGCGCGTCCGGGCTCGGCACGGTGATGCCGCCGGTGCGGCCGTCCTGGTTGACGCCGCTGCCGATGATCACCGCGTGCACCGGGTCGCCGTCGCGCAGCGCGTCGTCCAGGCGCTTGAGGGCGACCATGCCGACGCCCTCCGCGCGCACGTAGCCGTTGGCGCCCGCGTCGAAGGTGCGCGACCGGCCGTCGGGGGACAGGAAGCCGCCCTTGGTCTCGGCGATGGTGTACTGCGGCGCCATGTGCAGCAGGACGCCGCCGGCCAGCGCCACGCCGCTCTCCCGGCGGCGCAGGCTCTCGCACGCCAGGTGCACGGCCACCAGGGAGGAGCTGCACGCGGTGTCGATCGACAGGCTGGGGCCGCGGAAGTCGAAGCAGTAGGAGATGCGGTTCGACACCATGGTCATCATCGTGCCGGTCGCGGTGTGCGCGGCCAGGGTGTCGAAGCTGAGGTCGGAGAACTGGAGAATCTTGTGGTCAAGGGTGAAGGCGCCGACGAACACGCCGACGTCGCAGCCCGCGAGGTCCCCGGGCCGCAGCCCGCCGTCCTCCAGCGCCTCCCACGACACCTCCAGCAGCTTGCGCTGCTGCGGGTCCATGTGCTCGGCCTCGCGCGGGCTGATGCCGAAGAAGGCGGGGTCGAACTCGTCGAAGCCGTCGATGTACCCGCCCCGGCCGCCCACCAGCCGCCCCGGCTTGGTCCGGTCCCGGCTGCCGAGGGTCGCCACGTCGTACCGGTCGGGCGGCGTGTCGGTGATGCAGTCCCGGCCCGCCATCAGGTTCCGCCAGAACGCGCGGTAGTCGGACGCGCCGCCCGGCAGGCGGCACGCCATGCCGACGATCGCTATCTTGTCGCGGAAAACGGCACTGGGTGAGTCCGTCATGGGCGAATCCTCGAAGTCAGGGGCGCTACGGCCAGGTTCAGGGTGGCGGTGCGCGACGCCGCGCCGGTCAGGGGAGCCGTACGCGGGCGTCAGGGAAGGACGTGATCAAGACAGGCCTGGTGGGGCCCAGCGATGCTGTTCGGGGCTCGGGAGGATGCGGGCGCCGGGGCAGACGAGGTCATGCCGCGCGGGATCCCGCGGCGGCACCGCCACCGACGCACTCCGCGGCGCTCGGGGACACGTGCCCTCCCTCGTCTCATCTGGTCGTCACCGAAAGCATGCGTTGCGGTGCTATTAGTAGCGGCCGCGACTTGAAGAACACTCGATTCGCGCTTGGGTCTCGGTGGAGAAAAGGGGGCCGGGCGTGTCGTGCGGGGGATATCCCGAGGTGTCGCGGTACGGCGGCCCGAGAACGCCGACCGGTCCCGCCGGTCCCGCCGTTCCCGTCCGTTCCCGTCAGAGCCAGCCGGAGCCGTCGGCTCGCTCGGAGCGGAACTGCTCGGTCCAGATGACCTTGCCGCCCGGGGTGTAGCGGGTGCCCCAGCGCTGGGTGAGCTGCGCGACGAGGAACAGGCCGCGGCCGCCCTCGTCCGTCGCGCGCGGGTGCCGCAGGTGCGGCGAGGTGTTGCTGGCGTCGGAGACCTCGCAGATCAGGGCGTGGTCGCGGATCAGGCGCAGCCTGATCGGGCCGGTCGCGTGCCGGATCGCGTTGGTGACCAGCTCACTGACGACCAGCTCGGTGGTGAAGGCCAGGCCCGCCAGCCCCCAGGCGTCGAGCTGCCGCTGCGCCGTCTCCCGGGCGCGGGCCACGACCGCGGGGTCGGCGGGCAGGTCCCAGGAGGCCACCTGGTCCTCGCCCAGCCGCCGGGTCCTGGCCATCAGCAGGGCCACGTCGTCGGGCGGCCGCTCGGGCAGCAGGCTGTCCACGGCCGTCCGGCACAGGCCGTCCAGCGGCAGGATCTGCCGCTCCAGCACCCGGCGCAGCCGCTCCCGGCCCGCGCCGGTGTCCCGGTGGCCGGCCAGCAGCCCGTCGGTGTAGAGGGCGAGCACGCTGCCCTCCTCCAGCGTGCGCTCCACGGACTCGAACGGCAGGCCCCCGATGCCCAGCGCCGGCCCGACCGGCAGGTCGGGGAACTCCACCGAGCCGTCCGGCGCCACGATCGCGGGCGCGGGGTGGCCGGCGCCGGCCATGCGGCAGCGCCGGGTGACCGGGTCGTAGACCACGTACAGGCAGGTCGTGCCCAGGGCCCGCGCGCCGCCGCCGGGCCGGGCCCCCTCCTCGCGGCTGACCTGGCCGACCAGGTCGTCCAGGTGGCCCAGCAGCTCCTCGGGCGTCAGGTCCAGGTCGGCGAGGGTCTGCACGGCCGTGCGCAGCCGTCCCATGGTGGCGGCGGCGTCGATGCCGTGCCCCACCACCTCGCCCACCACCAGGGCGACCCGGGCGCCGGACAGCGGCAGCACGTCGAACCAGTCGCCGCCCACGCCCGCCAGCTCGTCGGCGGGCCGGTAGCAGGAGGCCACGTCCACGGCGGTCTGCTCGGGGGTGCCGCGGGGCAGCAGGCTGTGCTGGAGGACCAGGGCGGCGTCCCGCTCGCGCGTGTAGCGCCGGGCGTTGTCGATGCACACGGCCGCGCGCGCCACGAACTCCTCCGCCAGCCGCAGGTCGTCCTCGTCGAAGGACTCCTCGCGCTGCCGCCGGTAGAACGTGGTCACCCCGAGGGTGACGCCCCGCGCCCGGATCGGCACCACGATCGCGGAGTGCAGCCCCAGCTCCGCGAAGCGCGCCGCCCGGCCGCCGGGGATGTCGGTGGCCCACTCCCGGGCCAGCGGGTCGAGCCGGGCCGCGTGCCAGGAGGTGCCGCCGACCAGGCAGTGGATGACCGGCGCCCAGGGGTGGTAGACGGCCGGGCCGCCGACGGCGACCACGGCCTCGGGTACCCCGGCGTTCACCGACTGCTGGCCGCCGCGCAGCAGCCGCACCAGACCGGCGTCGCCCAGCGGCCCGGCCGGCGGCTCCCCGCCGCCGACCACCTGCTCCAGCAGGTCCACGGCGACGAAGTCGGCCAGCTCGGGCACGGCCACGTCGGCCAGGTCCTGGGCCGTCTGGAGGACGTCGAGCGTGCGGCCGATGTACTCGCTGGCCCGGTCCAGCAGGGCCAGCCGCTGCCGGGAGCGGTAGCGGTCGGTGACGTCGACGACCGTGTAGCCGATGCCGAAGGGCCGCCCGCCGGAGTCCTCCAGGCGGATGAACGACGTGGTGAACGCCCGGTCCCGGGTCGGATCGGAGCGCGGCCGGCCCACGTACTCGAAGTCGACCACCGGCCGGCCCGTCTCCAGCGCCCGCCGCATCTGGCCCTCGACCAGGTCGGGCGCGAGCCCCGGCTGGCACTCGGCGAAGCGCTTGCCGTACCGCTCCTCGGACGTGCCGCCGCCGTAGCGCTCCAGCGCGGGGTTGGTCCACACGAACCGCAGGCCGGTGTCCATCACGCCCATGCCGACCGGAGTGTTCACGACCATGCGCTCCAGGACGTCCCGGCTCATCCCCGGCCCGGGCGCGCCCGCCGCGGCGACGGCCAGGACCAGCCAGCGGTCGGGCCCGGCGGCGTCCGCCAGGGCGACCACCCGCACACTCAGCGGCAGCTCGCGGCCGTCCTGGTGCCGGGCACACAGCACGCCCGACCAGCCGCCGTCCGCGCCGCAGCGCCGGGCCACGTCGGGCTTGCGGCCGTCGCCGCCCGCGGCGAGCAGGGCGGTGGCGGGCCGGCCGACGATCCGCTCGGCCGGATAGCCGAGCAGCCGCTCGGCGTCGGCGGACCAGCCCGTGACGCGCCCGCGCGCGTCGAGCAGCAGCGAGGCGGCGTCGGCCACGCCGGACACGGCACGCAGTCCGCGCAGGTCGTTCCCCTCGCGTGTCGCCACGGTCGGCCACCCCACTCCGGCTGGTCCGGCCCGGCGGCCGGCCCGATGCGCTCTGCCGAAAATATCCCTTTCTCGGGATATTTTCCCCATCCCGGGGGTGCTCTACCGTGGTCCGGCGGCACCGGTCGGCCGTACGTGGCCTGCCGGTGCGCGACGTCAGACGGCGGCGGGCTCGCCGCCCCCGCCCGCCGTCCCCGCGCCTCCCCGCGCTCCGGCCTCTGGTCCGCCCTCCGCGTCGCCGCCGTCCGCGGGCCCGGACTCGCCGTCCGAGCCCGCACCCGCGCGGCCCGCGCGCGCCCCGCCGGGTCCGCGGCCGCC
>NZ_JAVSCF010000022.1:0-41601 GCF_031932565.1 Streptomyces sp. B1866 | reverse complement strand
CCGCCGTGCTGCGGCGGCGCGGACGGCCCCGGGCCGTGCGGGCGCGAGCCCGCCCGGTCGGACGGCGACGACGGCCGGCCGTCGGGCGCGGAAGCCGGTCGCCCTTCGCCGCCCCGCTCGTCCTTGTCGTCCCCGTCCTTCTTCCCGTCCCCGCCGTGCTCGCCGTCCTTCCCGCCCCTGTCCCCCGGCCGCCCGCCGTGCCCCGCCGCACGGTCCGGCAGCACCCGGCCGCCCTGGCCGTCCGACCACGGCCCGCCGCCGTCCGGCCGCGCCGCCCCGCGGTGATGGTGCCGGGCACCGCCGCGCGCCCCGGAGTGCTGCGGGTCGTCGGACACGCTCATGCAGCCGCCCAGCGCCATGGCGGCGGCCACCGCGGCCGCGACCCCGGCCGCGGTCCGCATCCGGGCGCCCGTCCACGTGTGCGTACGGGCGGGTGTGCGCCCCTCGGCGGGGAGGCCGTCCGCGCGAGGCTCGCGGGGATCGCCGGGACCATACGGTCCATAGGGGCGTGAAGCGGGGAATCCGGGCATGGGCGGGGCACCTCCGGCCAGCAGGGTTCAGACTCATGCCCAACTGGCCCCGCACCGCTCAGGACACGCGCCGCCGGCGTCGCGCACGCCACATCCGCGTCCTGGGCCGGGGGCGGGGGCGGTCGTCAGCCGTAGCCGAGCGCGTGCAGCCGCTCGTCGTCGATGCCGAAGTGGTGGGCTATCTCGTGGACCACCGTGACCTCGGTCTCGGTGACCACGTCCTCCCGCGTCTCGCAGCCGCGCAGCGTCGGCCCCCGGTAGACCGTGATCCGGTCGGGCAACACCCCGGCGTACCACTCGCCGCGCTCGGTCAGCGGCGTCCCCTCGTACAGCCCGAGCAGGTCGGGGTCGGTCGCGGGCGGCTCGTCCTCCACGAACACCGCGACGTTGTCCATCAGCCGCGTCAGCTCGGGCGGGATGCGGTCCAGGGCCTCGCCGACCAGTTCCTCGAACTCCTCGCGCGTCATCTCCAGCACGCCGCCATTGTCCGGCAGACCGCCGCCGCGGACGAGGCGGCGGACGAAGCGGCGGACCGCCCGGCTCGGGCCCCGGGGCCGCCCGGGCCCGCCGCGAGCGCCGCGCCGCCACCGGCACCGTCAACTGTTTTGGCGAACCTTCGCGGCATCCCATATGCTTCTCACGTCCCCGACGGCGCCACCCGGCGCTCAGGCGGGCCATCGGCCCTCATCGTCTAGTGGCCCAGGACGCCGCCCTTTCAAGGCGGTAGCACGGGTTCGAATCCCGTTGGGGGCACGCAATACCGTGTGCGAGACTGGTGCTCGTACGTGTTTGGTCCTGTGGAGCAGTTTGGAGTGCTCGCCACCCTGTCAAGGTGGAGGCCGCGGGTTCAAATCCCGTCAGGACCGCTGCGGCTGGGTAGCTCAGTTGGTACGAGCGTCCGCCTGAAAAGCGGAAGGTCGCCGGTTCGACCCCGGCCCCAGCCACCGCCGCTGAACAGCGCAAAGGCCCTGGCAAGTGATCTTGCCAGGGCCTTTCGCTTGTCCACTACGCCAACGGCTACCCCAACAGTCTCAGGAGAGCTTGTCCCCAAGGCTTCCGAGGGCCTTCCGCTGCTCCGCGAGCGAGGCGTGAGCGTAGACCTTCATCGTCACCCCGATGTCGCTGTGCCCGGCGATCTGCCGCACCACGTGCGGCGGGACCCCCAAGTCCAGCAGCAGCGTCACACAGGTGTGACGAAGGTCATGGAAGCGGAGCTTCAGCCCAAGGCGGCGGCGCAGGGGGTACCAGCTCCGCCGCAAGTTGTCCGGCTCGATCGGCGTCCCGACCCGAGACGTGAAGACCAGCCCGGTCTCCGTCCAGGTGTCCCCGGCTTCCGCTCGCTCCTGCTTCTGCCGCTCGCGGTGCTCGGTGAGCGCCTTGGTGACGAGCGGCGGAAGCGGGATCGTCCGGATGGAGGAATCCGTCTTGGGCAGGACGAGCGTCAGCTCTCCGCCCACCCGCTGAAGCGACCGTTCCACGATCAGGGATTCCCGGTCGAGGTCGATGGCGTCCCACTTCAGCCCCAGCAATTCGCCGCGCCGCATTCCCATCGCGAGCGCGAGCACATAGAGCGCATGCAGCCGATCGTTCTGGGATTCCTTGAGGAGCAGGCGGGCCTCAGCGATACTCAGGCCCTTTCCCGTCCCGTAGGAAGGCGTGGGGACCTGTACGAGCTGGGCGACGTTCCGCACGATCAGTTCCTCTCTTACGGCGTTCTGAAGCGCGTTCCTCAGCACGGCGTGAATCGACTGCACCATGCGGCGGGAAAGGTACGAACGGCAGCACTCCCCCGCCGCGCAGCAGCGGGGCTTGTCCCGCTGCTTGTCCCGGCCGTGCTTGCAGCACTGGCATTCGGCGGCCACCCGGCCAAGCCAGGCTCGGACCTCAGCGGCCCGGAGCGTCCGGAGCTTCTTACGCCCGAGGCCGGGAACCAGGTGGACGCGCACGACACTTTCGTAGCCCTGGTGCGTCTTGGGCCGCCTGTTGACCCTGACCACGCGGGCCAGCCAGTACGCCAGGTATTCCTCCATGTTCATGTTCGTGTCGGGCACGGGAATGCCCTTCATGTCTTGCGCCTGGAGTTCCGTGACCTTCGCGCGTACCTCGTCGCGCGTCTTGCCGTAGACGGAAACCCGCTTGCGGATTCCGCTCGTCGTGGTCACAAAGGCGCGACCGTGGTACAACCCGTCTTTTCGGCGGGTGATACTGCCTTCGCCGTTGGCGCGCTTCGCCACTAGGCGGCCTCCTCTATTCGATTGCTCATGAAGGTGCGGAGAGAGTCAGCGGAGATACGGCGGGCCCGGCCGATGGTGAAGCTCGGGAGCTCCCCGGAGCGGATGAGGTCGTAGACCTTGAAGCGGCTGAGTCGCAACGCGGTCATGACTTCCGGAACGGTCAGTGCTTGGGCGACAGGGGCGGCGGGCATGGCGGCCTTCCTTCGCGGCGTGTGGCGGGGGGGGTGCCCCCCTCCCGTAGGTCCGCTACATCCGCTACATGTGCTACAGCGCAGGTCAGGGGCCTGTTTCGTGTAGCGGTGCGGGCGGGATGTAGCGGATGGTCCGCTACAGGGGGCGGGGCCTGTAGCGGACAGGGTGGTTGTGTAGCGGCGGTGTAGCGGATGCGGGGCGCTACATCCGCTACACCGTTTCCGCTGGTCAGGGTCGGTCTATGCGGTGGGTGTAGCGGATGTAGCGGATGTGGGCGGGGGTGGGGGGCAGTACCGGCGCCAGGCGTCGGCTAGGTCGGCGGCGTAGTAGCCCTTGACGATGCCGTCGCCGGTGCGGATGTTGCGGGTCTTGATGGGCTGGTTGTCGGCGGTGACGTAGTCGCCGAGCCGTTTGGCGAGCTGGCGGGAGTCCAGGGGCTTGCCGTCGATGTCGGCCCAGGGGGCTTCGTCCATGGCGTTGAGTCCGGCGAGGATCTGGGCGGTGGGCACGCGGTCGACCCCGTTGAACACCGCGTCGCGCAGGTCGGTCAGCAGGCGGATACCGAGGGACGCCTTGTTCCCCTCGGCAGCGGCGGCGACTAGGTCGACGCAGGCGGCGCGGGCCCGCTCGGGCCAGGCGCCCNGGTCGACGCAGGCGGCGCGGGCCCGCTCGGGCCAGGCGCCCCCGGCGGCGTCGGCGACGGCCAGCAGGGGTTCCCACACGTCGGCGGGGCGGTCGGTGACGCCGTCGGGCATGGTGGGCCAGGCGCCGCTGACGCGGTCGCGGACGGTGTCGGCCCATGCGGCGAGGCGGTCCCTCAGTGCGTGGCCTTCGGCTTCGTGGATGCGTTCCCGGTAGTGCTCGATGTGCTCGTTGGGGGCGCGGCGGCGCATCCGGATGACCACGGAGCGGGTGAGGATGGTGTCGGGGAGCCAGCCGAGTCCGCCGACGGCTACCGCGCAGAAGGAGGGGAAGGGCTGGACGGTCTGGTTGCCGCCGTCGCCGACGCACCGGTAGGTGACCCCCTTGCGGCGGTGCCCGGCGTTCAGGAAACCCCTCAGCTCCTCGTTCTCCCCAGCCTTCGGACCGAACACCGTGTCGATCTCATCGAACAGGATGGTGGGCCGTCCGGCGGGTCCGGAGACGGACCGGAACAGGGCCGCCGCGCTGGCGTTGACGGCCACCATCGGGCGGGGGGTGAGGGTTTCCACGATCTCCAGTGCGCGGGACTTCCCCGATCCCGGCTCTGGGGACAGGAACGCCAGGCGCGGGGTGCTGTCGAACGCGTCCAGCAGGTGCGCGTGTGCGTCCCACAGGGCGACCGCGACGTAGGCCGCTTCCAGCGGGAAGATGTTGAACCTGCGGTGGAAGCGCTCTACGTCGTCCAGCAGGGTGGCGCCGTCGGTGTCCGGTGGCGTGGTGGCCGGGGGGTTGGGTGGGGTGTGGGTCATGCGGCGGTCCTCTCGCTGCGGGCAGCGGTCGCCGTGGTGCTGGGTGTGGTGTGGGGGCAGGTGCCGACGCGGACGCGGGTGGTCAGTTCGGCGTCGCGGCCGTGGGCGTGTTCGTGGTGGCCGCAGGCGCACAGCCAGTCGGCGCTCGGCGTGCCGTGCGTGCGGACGGTCAGGCCCGGTGTGATGCCGGTGACGACGGCCGGGGTGTCGGTGGCGGGTGGCGTACAGCCGTTCAGCCGTGCGGTTGGTGGGGTTCGGGTCATGGGGTGTTGATGGCATCGGGGTCGAAGGGGCGGCGTAGCGTCCACTCATGGCCGCAGCCGTCGTTGCTGCACACGGCGCGGACGCGGACGGGCTCGCCCTTGTAGAACTCCATGTGGGGCTGGGCCGGGCGCACAGTGCCGTGGTCGTCGATCACGGCGGGTCCCCAGTCGCAGTAGCCCGTGACGTCCTCGGCGATGCTGACCGGGCTGCCGCATTTGGTGCACAGCAGGGGCGCGCGGTCACGGGGTCCTTGTCGGCCCGCGCTGCGGGCGGGAGGCTCTTAATGGGGGGATGGGGGCGGGGGGTCATGCCGTCCTGCGCTGCGGGTTGTGGGCGATGGACCAGTTCAGGGCGCTGGTGATCACCGGCATGCGCTCGTACTCGCGCAGTCCGGCCCGCTCCGCCCCCGCATTAAGAGCGTGTTCGACCTCGGACCGGGTGAGGTCGCCGGATGCGACCAGCCGTCCCAGAGCGCGCGCGGCCCGCAGCAGGGTCCGGTTGCGGGTGCCCTCTTGGGCGTCCGCGACGGCGGTGGTTTCGGCCTTGAGGGCCGCTGCCGCGTAGCGTGAGGCCCTGGACGGCGAGGGCAGGGACATCAGGCTCCGCGCGGGCTGACGGGCCGTCAGGCGGGCGTACAGCCATTCGGGGAGTGGGGCGGGCGGGGTGGGGTCGGTGAGGGTGTAGGGCCCGATGGTGGTGGTGCTGCCCGCTGCGACGACGTAGCCGCCCCAGGCGCGGGTGTCGATGAGCGGGCCGAGCTTGCCCGCTGTGTTGCCCAGCCGGGTGCCGGGCTGGGCGGTGAAGTACAGGTGCGTCCCGCCGCTCGCGGTCCGCACGGTGCGGGTGGTGGGGACGGTCTGCCCGGCGCGCTCGCAGAGCGCTTCGAAGGTCGTCACGCCGGAAGGCGTGTCCGCACTGCTCTCGCTCTTGGGCAGGTCGAGGTCGATGACGACCAGTCCGGCCGGGCCGGTGGCGATGCCGACGTTGAACGGCCGCCCGCTCCAGGCGGTGTGGATGCGGTCGGGGTCGGTGGTGGCGCGCTGTTCCCACTTGCGGTGCCCGGCCGCGCAGTCCCCCGTGCCGGGGCAGCGGGCTTCGCTGTGGAGGGCGGGGCGCTTGTCGCCGGGGCGCAGGGGGAAGACGGGCCAGCCGTGGGCGGCGGCGGTGAGTGCTGCGTTCAGCAGCACGGTGGTGCGGTCATGGGTCATGCTGGGAGTCCTCCAGTTCCAGCGAGCTGGGTTGGGTGCCGGGACGGCCGCCGGTCTTTGGCGAGATGGGGCGGCCGTCCCGGGCGGGGCTAGAAGGGCGGTTCGTTGCTGTAGTCGCTGCTGTGGGCCCAGGGGTCGGGGCTGGTGTGGCGGCGCCGCAGCCAGCGGGGCACGCGGGGCAGGGGCAGCAGGGCCATGCGCCACTGGGACCAGCACGCGCAGGGCTCCCAGTCGGTCCCGGCGTACTCGCCGGACTCGTAGTCGCCGTAGTCGTGTTCGGTGCCGCCCGCTCCCTCGCAGTGGGGGCAGTCGGGGCGGGGGGTGTCGGTGAGGATCAGGGCGTTGCGGGGCAGCGCGGTGCGCTGGATACGCAGCCTGAGCATGGGTGTTGGCCTCTCATAGGCGGTATGGGGGTGGGGATGGGCGAATGGGCCGGGACGGCCGACGGTCTTCGGGCGGGAGGGCGGCCGTCCCGCGCTGGGGGGTGTCAGTTGCCGATGCTGCTGAGGGTGTCGGTGAGGTGGGTGACGGTGCGTTGGATGTCGGGTGCGGCGGTGGTGCTGGCGAGGTAGAAGCCGAAGAGGGCGGCGAGCAGGGCGCCGCCGACGGCGATGGACCGGGTCTTGATGGCGGCGGCCAGGGCGATGCCCAGGACCAGGACGAGGGAGACGGTGACGGTCACGGTTCCTCCGTGGCGGGTCGGGCGGTGCGGGTGGTCAGCGGGTGCCGTCGCGCCAGGTGCGGCGGGCGAGGTTGTACAGGTGCCGTCCGAGGCGTATCCGCTTGCCGGTGCCTCGGCAGCGGCGGCAGGCGCGGCCGGGGCGGGGGCGGCCGTGCCGGTCGGTGCGGACCTGCTGGCCGAAGCCCCGGCACTTCCGGCACGGGCCGAACGGGGACACGGCACACAGCGTGGCGTAACCGAGGGTGACGAGTAGGAAGGCCGTGTTAGCGGTGAGAGCGGGGGGCATGAAGGGGCCTCCGGGCGGGTTGAAGGGGGTTTCGGCAGGTCAGGCGCTAGACGCTAGGTCCCTGCTCAGGTGGGTGATGGGCCGCTAGTGGGGGTGCTAGACCTAGCAGCGGGGGCCGCTAGGTCTAGCAGCGGTGCGCGGTCAGGCTGCGGCCCGGTCGGCGTTACGGCGTGTGATGGCGGTGGTGATGTCGGCGCGTTCGATGCCGCGCCGGTTCTTGCCTTCTCCGGTGTCGGTCTGGCCCCAGACCTGGCTGGTCTTGATGCCCCAGGGCTTGAGGGCGGTGGTGACGTTCTCGCCCTTCCACCCGGCGTACGCCTCGGGCCGCAGATCGGCGAGGCGGGTGGCGATGCGCTCGCACCACACGGCTTTCTCATCGGCGGGCATCACGTCGAGGACGTCGGTGAGGATGTCCGCGCCGGTGCTCTTCTGGGGGTCCTGTCCGATGGCGTGGCCGGTGACGTTGCCGTATGCCTCGCGCACCTGCCGGGCGCGGGCGGCGATCCGCTCGGCTGCCACGGCGTCCACGAACGCGGAGGCCACGATGCGCGGGTCGTCGCCCTCACCGGCCATCCAGCAGATGCCGCGGTCGGAGCGGGAGAACATGGTGGCGCGGTATCCGGCCTTGTACATCGACGTGCCGAGCACCATGTCGTTGGCGGGCTGGCCCATGACCTTCAGGCAGAACCGCAGCACGGCGTTGGCCGAGATGCCGGTGGGCAGGGACCTGGCGTCGGGCCGCTGGGTGCCGAAGAGGGTGACGATCCCCAGCGCGGGCCCGCGCTTGACCAGGTCGGTGCAGATCGCTTCGATCTCCTTGCCGTGCTCCTCGTGCTCGAAGGGCACCTGGCACTCATCGAACCCGGCGACGATCGGGTGCAGCCCCAGCGTCTTGTCACTCGCCAGTTCCGGGGTCACCTTCGACTCCGGGCAGCGGGAGCGGGGCAGGGACTTGATGACCTTCGCCCGGCGCCGCAGTTCCTCTTTCAGCTCCCGCAGCGCGTCCAGGACGTAGGCGATGTCCTCGTTCTCCTCCCCGGAGCGGTAGCGGTGGCAGACCGGTTCCAGGGGCCCGAAGTCGCCGGTGCCCTTGAAGTCGAACGCGTGGATCTCCGCGCGGGGGTCGAGGGCGGCGATGAGCAGCAGCAGCCGCATGAGGAAGGTCTTGCCCATGCGGGGGATGGAGCCGACGACCACGGCCGCGAACATCAGTGTCACGGACACATCGCGCATGCGCTGGTCGTTGCCGAAGACCACCGGCTTGAACAGGTCGACCTGCCCGGACTTCGCCAGCGGCCAGGCGGGTTTGGTCGTCTCGTTCATCGGCTTGTCGCCCACCCACAGCACCAGCCGTCCCTCATGCTCGCTCGGGTCGGGAGCGGGCCATACGCAGCCCACCTTGCGGCGCAGCCCGGAGGCCAGGGGTTTGCGGGCTTCCATGATGTCCTCGGGTGTGACGCCGTAGGGCAGGTCGAGGTCGGCGCGGTAGCCGGGGCCGTCCCGCACGATCTCGGAGGTGAAGCGCAGCCCGTTCATGTCTCCGCCCTTCTTGACGGCGGCGGAGATCTTCGCGTTCCCGATGCTGTCCAGCCCGCGCAGCACGATGGAGCCGGTGAGTTTTTGGACCTCCGTCTTCAAAACGGCCGGGCCGACCACCGGGGCGTCGGGCTGCTGCCCGGCCATGCCCAGCAGCAGCACCCCACCGGCGGCGAACGCGTACAGGTACACCGGTGCCAGGACGTAGAGCCACAAGGCGAACCCGGCACCGAACACGGCCGCCACCAGCGTCACCACACCGCGCAGCCGAATCCGCCCGGCGCGCAGTTGCGCCAGCCGCATGTACTCCTCTACGTCCTCGGTGCGCACCGCGTGATCACGCAAGGGCGCCGCTTCGCGGTCCCACACCCACCGGTTGGTGGAGACCACGAACCGGCAGGCCCCGCGCGGGGCCATGGAGGTCAGGCGGGCGGCGTATACGGGCATGCGCACGCCGTGGTAGAGCGCCGCGTACCCGGCGTTCCCGGCGGCGTGCCGCGCGGTGGCGGTGAAGTCACGGCGGTTGGTGAGCCATCCGGCAAGGACCGGCTTGCGCTTCTCGGTCCGCACGCCGGGATCGGGCAGGTTCGGGTTGTCGACCGGCACGGCCGCCGCAGGGGCGTCGTCACCGGCGGCGTCGCCGCCGCTGTCGGCGCCCGGCGCGGGGACCGGCCGAAGGTGTGCGGGAGGGGGCAGGGTGCCTGTCATGCTGGGTTTCTCCTGCTGCTCGATAAGCGGTGGGCAGGCGCCCGGGACGGCCGGTTTCGCTGGCAGGCTTCACGGCCGTCCCGGGGCGGCGGGGCCAAACGGCCTCACAAGGGGAAGGGGTCAGCGGGAATCGCGGAGACGCCGATGCGCCTCGGCCAGTGCGGCCTCTACGCGGTCGAGGTCTTCGGGGGTGCCGTGCTGGATGATCTGGCTGATCTCGGCTGCCGCGCCGTCGGTGTCGCCGTCGCGGAGGGCGGCCTGTGCCTGGTCGACGTGGTGGGTGGCACGGGGGCTGAAGGGCAGGAAGCCCATGGTGTCTCCTCTTGCCGCGGTGGCCGGACTGTCCGGCCACCGTCCGCCGCACCCGGGCAAGGCACCAGGTGCGGCGGACGGAAGCCAGGCGGTCAGGTCACGGCGCCCCGGGGCACACGGACGCGGGAGCGGCCGGAGGGTGCGGTAACCGTCCGGCCGGGCCGTGTCCCGGCGGGCGGCGGGATGGTGGCCGTGCCGGGGTGGGGCAGGCGGGAGATGTTGTCCAGCCAGGCGAGGTCGGCGGGGGTGAGCCGGTGGTCGTCGCCGAGGTGGCCGGGTCCGGGCGGCGGGGCGCCGTCGCCGGGCCCGCCGCCGTTGCCGCCGGGGCCGTCGTGGTGGGGGCCGCAGCACGGGCAGGCGACACCGGGCCACAGCAGCCCCCGTTCCCACCCGATGTGCGCCACCGCCCCGGCCAGGTCAAGAGCCCACGACGCGGCGGCGGCGGGCAGGATGACGGCGGTGGTGAGGGTGTCGGGCTGGCGGCCGAAGAGGGCGGGCAGGGCCAGGACGGCGAGGCAGGCGGCGCCGGTCCACTGGTGATGGCCGCGCCCCAGCAGCGTGCCGCGCGGCGCGGCGGCCAGCAGCCGCAGGCGAGCGGCCCAGAGGGCGAACAGACGGGATAAGGGCATGGCGAAGCTTCCTTCCAAGCAGGGGTGTTGGGCGGGGAGACGCGGAGTGGGGGGCCATCGGCCGGCCGCCGCGTTCCGCCTCGGGGGCGGGCGGCGGCGGGCGGGCGGTGGCGGGTCAGGCGAGTCCGGCGCGGCGTAGGGCGTGTTCGGTGGCGCGGACGCGCTGTTCGGCCTGCTTACGCGCCTCGCGGGCGGCCGGGCGGTCGCTCCACTTGGCGGCGCGTTCGGCGGCCTTGGCGGCGGCGAGGTCGTCCTTGGCCTGGTCGTGCTGGCGGTGCAGCGCGGCGGCCTCGCGCAGTCCCCGGTCCTCCGCGCGGGCGTCGATCTCCTCGATACGCCGGTCGATACGCGGGTCGACAGCCCCGGCGAGGGCCTGCCTGCCGCCGCGCAGCAGCAGCCGGGCACGCTGGCGCTTCTCCGCGCGGGTGTAAGAGCGGTAAACGTCCATCGGTCAGCTCGCCCTCACGCGCCTGCGGCGGCGGGTGTCGGGGGAGTCGCCCGCGGGCAGCCCGTTGGGGCGACTGCCGTTGGCGCTGGTCGCGTGCTGGCCGGGAGTCGTTCCGGCCGGGTTGAGCGGACCGGGGTCGGGGGCGAGGATCTCCTCACCACGCGGCGTCTTCCAGAGCCATCCGCCCATAGCGGTGGTGTCCTTCCTGGTCATTCGGTCACTGGTTGCGGATGTGGGTGTGGGTGGTGGAGCGGCCCCACCACCGATTGGTGACGTGGTGGGTGGTGGTGATGGTGGTGATGTGGGTGTCACCCCGTCCGCCGCGCGGTCCGGCGAGCTTGTTCAGCACGTACGCGCCCAGCAGCAGCCCGAGACCGGTGGCGGACGCGGTGAGCTGGTCGAGGACCATCGACGTGCCCCAGCCGGTACCGGCTGCCAGCGCGGCGCCGCCGACCAGCCGCTGCGCGACGGGGTCCACACGCGGCCCGGCCGCAGGCGGGGCCACCGGCACGGGCACCGCGGCGGCCGGGCGGATGATCTGGTCTTTGGGCATGGGGACCATGCGGCCGTAGGCGTCCGGCACCCACACCACCGGGCCGGAACGCTCGGCGCGCTCGGTGTGGAGCTCTACCGGGCCGGACAGCGGCACCGGCATACCGAAACCGTCGTCGGGGCCGGGGGCAGGCCGGGGGCCGGGCGGTTCGGTGCGGGCGGCGCGGGCCTTGCCCCGGTCGGCAACCCTGCCGCCCGAGCCGGGCCAGTCGGCCCTGAAGTCCGCCCCCGACCGGGCGAACACGTCGTCTTGGTGCTCGTGGTTCACTGGCAGTCTGTCCTTCCCGTGTGCAGTGCACGAAGGGATGCGGGCCCCCGGGGCGGCCGGTTTCGCTGGCAGGCTTCGCGGCCGTCCCGGGGCAAGGTCAGTCCTCGGTGGGCGCGTCCGAGGAGGTGACGGTGACGGCGACGATGTGGTCGGTCTCGAACGGGAGATTTTCGAAGTGGCGGGCGGTGTCGTCGTCGGAGACGGTGGTCTGGATGGTCGTGCCGCTGGTGTCGGTGATGGTGACCTTCACGATGTGCTCCGTATCTGGTGTCGGCCGGGCTGTCCGGCCACCGCCCGCCGCACCCGGGCAAGGCACCGAGTGCGGCGGACGGAAGCCAGGCGGTCAGGCCGCCAGGCCCAGGGCGTGCGTCGCGGCGGTCAGGATGTCGGCGTGGTCGAACGCGAGGTGTGACGGCAGGGCGTCCAGCGGCCACCAACCGGCGGTGCGGGCGTCGTCCCCGGCGGCGGCCGGGGTGCCGACGGGGACGACCGCGAGATACGCCACCGTCACGTACCGGCCGCGCGGGTCGCGTCCGGGGGTGTCCCAGACACCGATCTGGCGCAGGTTCCCGGCGGGCACGCGCACCCGGGTCTCCTCCTCCAGTTCGCGGACGGCGGCGGCGAGGCTGGTCTCACCGGGGTCGACGTGCCCACCCGGCAGGGCCCAGCGCCCCGCGAAGGGGTCCCAGCCCCGCTCGATCAGCAGGACCCGCCGGTCGGTGTCGACGATGACGATGTCTGCGGTGTAGCGGATGGTCTCGAATGTCTCGCTCATGAAGACTCCTTGCACAGGAAGAAGAAGGAGAGAGGGGGTCAGGCCGCCGGGTGCAGGGCGCGGGCGCAGGTGTTGCAGCAGCCCAGCGCGCGGGCGGGGATGTAGCCGGGGTCCTGGCCGCAGTCGGGGCAGGTGCGGCGGGCGGCGTTCGCCCGCGCCAGCGCCCGCCACTTCGCAGGCGTCATCGGCCGGACCGGCCGGGCCAGATCGCGGCGGTAGAGGTAGGCCACCCGCACACCCGCCCCGTAACGGCGCGAACGCCACATCACCTGAGCCGCGACACGCTGACCACCCGGCCGCAGCCCCATCGCACGCAACTGGCGGCGGGTCAACAGACCGGGCGGAGCCAGACGCCACGGATAGGTAGGCGTGCCGAAGCGGGTCCCATCGGGGTCGTAGAACCGGGCGGACATCAGGCGTCGCCGGATGCGCCGACCAGGTGCGGGGAACCGGCAGCGCTCTGGGCGGCGGCGGGGGTGGTGGTGCGGCGGGCTTCGACGGCCTTGATGCGCTTGCGGCCCCACCCTTCGCTGAACCCGAACTCCCGCCCCAGAGCAGCCGGACCGATAGGCCGCCCGGCGTCCAGGGATTCGGCGTACACCTGCTCAGCGCGCTGCCGCGTACGCTCCAGCTCCGCGTCCTCATACGCCGCACCCCGGGTGTCCCGTACGCCCGTACGCACCCCCGCCCGTACGGTGTACGCCGCCGCGCGGGCGGGGGCGGGCGTACGGGGTGCGGCCTGCGCGGACACCCCGTACGCGGCCGGGCCCGTACGGCGTGCCGTACGCTCCCCCTCCCCCGCGTCGACCGCACCGGACGGGGCGGGAACCGGCGCGCTGTCGGCAGGCCGTACGGGCTCCGTACGCTCCGCCGCGCCGTCCGCGTCCGCCGTATCGGCGGACGGGTCGGGGGCGGGGTCGGGGCGGTGGTGGAGGACCTTGGCGACCAGGTCGGAGCCGAAGAAGATCGAGCCGACCGGCAGCGAGGTGGCCAGCAGCACCAAGACCCAGTTGGCCGGTGCCCAGTCCGCCAGCCGCATCCGGCCGCCGCCGGGGTGGTGCAGGGCGGGGACCATGCCGTGCACGTAGTTGAGCACCAGCGACGCGGCCGTGTAGGCGGCCAGCACCCGCAGCGCGAACCGCCGGTCCTCCCCGGTCAGGGTGAGGGTCGCGACCAGGGCCAGCGCCATCAACCCGTCGACCACGAACGGGTACAGCAGCGCGGCCGTGCTGTCGGCGCCGACAGCGCGGGCGACATCCCGCAGCGCGTTCCACGACACGCGGAACGCCATGCCGACCACGGCGACCAGCGCCCCGACCAGCGCGACCTTCGCCCGGCGGTTCACCGGACACCCCCCGGCCCGGTGGTAAGCGCCGCGACCATCGGCCCGGCCACCGCGTTTACCTGCCCGGCCAGCACCCGCACGGCGGTCTTGGCGTCCGCGGTCAGGCCCCGCCCGCGCGTCGCGGTCGGGGCGAGCAGCGCGCCGTCCAGCGGGGCGCGTACCTGCGCGGTGACCAGGACCGCCGGGCGGTCATCGCCCGGCGCAACGAGCTGCCGGTAGCCGCCGTCGCCGTCGTCGGCGAGGCTGTACCGGTCCTTCTCCCAGTCGCGCCAGGCGTAGGGCAGGCGGGAGCGCACGGCGGAATGCGGCAGGGGGACGTCGACCACGGCCAGCAGCCCGGCCCCGTCCTCCCGGTGCAGGATGCGCACGGCTCCCAGGTCGGGGCGGGTGTGCACGTAGCCGGGCGACATGACCGGCCCGGTGGCCACCTGCCACACGGCGGCGGCGAACTCCTCAGCGCCCAGCGGAGTGTCCGGCTCGCCGGACTCGTGAAACCAGTCCGGCCGCTGGGCGAGGTACACGCCGAACCGTGAATACCCGTCCGAGGCGCGGTCGCGGTCGTAGTCGTCATCGACGCGTACGAGAGTGGTCGGTGTCCAGTAGCTCATCGGGAAGTCCCTTCCGGGGCGGCCGGGACGGCCGGGGGGAGGTGGGTTCCGGGGCGGCCCGCGCGGCGGCCGTTGACCGTGGCACGGCCCGGCCCGGGGGCGTCATCGGCGAGGCGGACACCGCCGCCGTGCCGTTTGGCGGCGTACATCGCCTCATCCGCCCGCCGCAGCAGGACGGGCAGGTCGGCGGGGGCAGGGCAGGGGTGCCACACGGCGCCGACCGAAGCGCCCACGCCCACCGTCCGCCCGTCGCACCACAACGGGGCCGTCAGCAGCCCGTGCAACCCGCCCAGCGCCAGACGGGCCCCGTCGGGACCGGTCTCGGGGAAGACGGCGGCGAACTCATCCCCGCCTACCCGCGCGACCACGCCATGGGCGCCGTCATGGTTCCATTCGGCGAGCCCGTGCCCGGCGCCCTGGATCACCAGGTCACCGGTCGCGTGGCCGAAGGTGTCGTTGATGTGCTTGAAGCCGTTCAGGTCGATGACGGCCACCGCGCACGGACCCCCGCGCCGCAGCAGCCGAGCGGCCCGCCGCTCGAACCCGGCCCGGGTGGGCAGACCCGTCAGCGGATCGCACCGCGCGGCCGTGATCCGGCGGCGCATCCACAGACTGTGCAGGGTCCATCCGGCCGCCACCGGCGCGGCAGCGGCCAGGGAGGGAAGGGCGCCGCTCATGCCAGCACCCCTGCTCGGTGCTGCGGGCGGGCGCTGGCCAGCCGGGCCCGCGCGGCCATCAGACGCCGCTCCGCACGCCGGACGCGGCGGGCGTCGATCGGGTGCAGCGGCCGGTCGAACATGGCGATCCGCACATCCAGCAGGTCGACCTCAGCCAGGATCACGGGCATCTCGCGGTCGATGGCGGCGAGTTCATCGTCGGTCGGCTCCCGGTCGATGCCGGATGCCGTTCCGGGGTCCGGGCCGGTGTGGGACATTGGTTGGGCTCCTGTCTCTGGAGAGATGGGGAGACCCGAAGGCGGCGGACGTTCCTGCCAGGGAGCCGCCGCCTTCGGAGTGAAACCGGCCGGTCTGGCCGGAGCGCCCCGCCGGGAGTCGAACCCGGCTACGACCATCAGGGCTGACCCGCGACGGCAGCCGAACCCGGACGCACATGTCCGGCCGACCGCCGACGCGGGATGACGCGAACGGGTCCGCCGCCATGCCGGTCCAGCACGGCGGGGCCCGAGGGTCTTCGGCGCATCGCCGATCCCTTCATCTCGTTCGTCTGAGTCGTTGGGCGCGAGAGCGCGCCGACCGCCAGCGGGCGGCAAGGTGCGTGCGTGAAGGAGTCCGCGCCTAGACCCCACGGGCGGCGGCGCGGCGCAGTGACCTACAGGCCCACATCCGTGGGCGTGCGAGCTAGCGAGGGACCTACCAGGGGCTCAACCGGACCCATGCGGAACTTCCGGCTTCAGTCACTGCAACAACTGTTCAGTTCTCAAACAACAAACGCTTCCTTCGACCGCAGGTCAGCGGCTTCCAGGCGCCTCGGAGCGGACTCCACGGGCGGACAGCCCAAACAAGGCCCTCCACCAACGAGGTCAAGTGGTTCATCTGGTACCAACCACTTGAGAAGATGCTGCACCACCGACGCGGGCGCCGTCAAGCGCTTGGTTCAGCTCGTATGAACCAGTGGCAGGATGGGAGCATGGCGACCCGATCAGACCCCCTGTATGTGCAGCTCGCCGACGCCCTGCGAGAGAAGATCGTCAGCGGCGCCTACCCCCAGGGGAGCAAGCTCCCCAGCGAGCGCACGCTTTGCGAGGCCCATGGCGCGTCTCGCAACACCGTGCGGCTTGGCTTGCAGCGGCTAGTTGCGGAAGGACTCATTTCTCCGATTCATGGGCGGGCGTACATCGTCCGACGGTCGGATGTCCTGGTCTACAACTCGTCTCGCTCCGAAGACCACAACCGGCGAGTCACGGCTGGCGTTGACGCGTGGGTTCAGGACATTCGCGAGCAAGGGCGCGAACCAAGTCAGAAAATCACCGTCAGTATCGAGGAAGCGCAACCCGACATCGCAAAACGACTGGAAATTGAACCGAATGCGCTGGTTGTGGTACGGCGCCGACTTCGCTACGTGGACGAGCACCCTTGGTCAACCGAGGATTCCTATTACCCTCACGACATCGTTCGGAATACGCCGGTCGCCGAACCGGCCGACATCCCGGAAGGTGTAATCGCATACATGGCATCAATGGGCTACGGCCAAGTGCGGTACGTCGATGACGTAACAGCCCTCATGCCCAACCCCAAGCAGGCCGAGGAACTAGCCGTAGAACCGGGGGTGCCCCTGCTGGTCAGGACTCGCGTCGGGTACACGGAGGAACGACCGGTGCGGGTCACGGTCACATCGATGCCGACGGACCGGAACGTCCTTCGTTACGAGTTGGGAGCACGTGAACACAATGTCTGACGACATCACCATTCGCCCCGCACTCACAGAAGAGGTCGGAGTTATCGCGGATATGTGGGCCGATGCATCCGAACGGCTCAAAGCACAGGGGCAATGGCAATATCCGGCCGACACCAAAAAAATCTTGCGCGACATCGAAAGGGGCAACGCTTATATCGCCCACTGCGGCGCCGATTACATGGGCACCGTCACGGTCGATGACTTCGCCGATCCAGAGTTTTGGAAACCCGCCGACGATCCCCAATCCGCCCTATACGGGCACAGGATTATTACATCTCAGATTGCGATCGGGAGATCAATAGGGGTCGCCCTTATCGACTGGGCTTCGCTCAAGGCAGAAAAAGCGGGCAAGGACTGGTTCCGGGTTGATGCCTGGAAGACCAACACCCAGCTTGGTGACTACTACGAACGGATGGGCTTCGAGCACATCCGGACCGTGGACCTGCCTCACAGGCGCTCCGGTGCTCTGTACCAGCGCCGCGCCGGAGTGGTCACGGGACGCGCGCCACGGTTCGTCGGCCTGGAGTCCCTGTCGCGTGACGCCAACGGCAACCCGGCCGCAGAAGGCGGGTGGGGCTGGACATCGGAAACCTGACAGCTCCTGCTGTTGGCGTACGCCAACCCGTACGCCAACAGCAGCAGACAACCACGACCAACCACGCACTTCCACAGACGGCCGGGCCAGGAACAGCCCTCCTCCGGCACAGCCTGAAAAGCGGAAGGTCGCCGGTTCGACCCCGGCCCCAGCCACCGCAGCCCTCACGAGGGCAGAAGCCCCTTCCGGGATCGTCCGGAAGGGGCTTCGTCGTGTCCGGCGGCCCGCTCCGCGTCGGCGCGGCTCGCCGTCTCTCACGTCGCGGGGAGCTGGTAGGCGAGGGTGTAGGCATCCGCTGCCATGATCGTGTCGCAGACCTCCACAGGGCGGCCGTCGCTGTCGTAGGCGGTGCGGACGAGGTGGATCACCGGCACACCGGTGGCCAGAGCGAGGGTCTTGACCTCTTGGGGAGTAGGCATACGGGCGCGGATCTCCTCCTCGAAGTGGTCGAGGCGGTGCCCCAGCTCCTCCAGCCGGGCGTAGATGCCGCCGGGACCGGGGTTCGGCTGGGCGATGGCGGTGCCGTGGGCGAGGTCGAGCGGGACGTAGGAGGTGGCGTACTCCACGGGGCGGCCGTCGAGCAGGTAACGACGGCGACGGACGACCACCTTCCGAGGCGAACCCAGCCGGGAGGCGATGTCCTGAGAGGGCCGCTCCTCCCGGACTTCGAGGCTGTCGACATCCGGACGGCTGCCTGCCGCCTCGGCTTCGACCGTGAATGCCGACTTGCCCTGTTCGCGGTGTCGGCGTGCGAAGCGATCGGAGGCCAGGCGCCGCACCGGAGGCCGGCGCCGGACGAAGACGCCCCTGCCGTGTTCCGAGACCACCAGACCTTCTCCCTGAAGGACGGAGAGGGCATGGCGAACGGTCATCCGGGAGACGCCGTAGTGCTCGATCAGTTCCGACTCGGAAGGGAGTTTGTCACCTTCCGTGTAGCGGCCCTTGTCGATCGCTTCGCGCAGCTGATCGGCGATCTGCCGGAAGACCGCGCGATCGCTGACGGGGTCCAGCGCGCCGAGGGCACGGGAAGAGGCATCAGGCATTGAACTCCTTTAGACGTCTAGAC
Organism: Streptomyces sp. B1866; assembly: GCF_031932565.1. Taxonomy (NCBI): domain Bacteria; kingdom Bacillati; phylum Actinomycetota; class Actinomycetes; order Kitasatosporales; family Streptomycetaceae; genus Streptomyces; species Streptomyces sp. B1866. The sequence continues at coordinate 23,497 of NZ_JAVSCF010000022.1, read as the reverse complement.
AAGATACCAGCAGGTGTTGCTACGGTAGGCGCCCCGAGGCCGGACAGAACTCCGACCGAGCGAGAGAGACCAGATCGACCGTGAGCAGCCAGCGTCCGCACTCCGTAAGCGTCGCCGGGGTCATCGTCGACGCCCAGGGCCGGGCCCTGCTGATCCAGCGGCGGGACAACGGCCACTGGGAGCCGCCGGGCGGCGTGCTGGAGGCGGGTGAGACGATCCCCGACGCCCTCCAACGGGAAGTGCTGGAGGAGACCGGCGTCAAGATCGGACTTCCGGCCGTCCTGACCGGCGTCTACAAGAACATGACCGGCCTGATCGTCTCCCTGGTCTTCCGCTGCGAGGCCATCGGCGGTGCCCCCACCACCAGCGACGAGACCCGCGCGCTGCGCTGGGCGACCCGCGAAGACGTTGTCAGGCTCGCCGACGAGGCATACGCCGTCCGCGTCCTGGACGCCCTCGACGCCGCGTCGCCGCCCGCCGTCCGGGCACACGACGGCGTGAAGCTCATGTAGCTCCCGCCCTCCCCCAGGGCGGCGACCAGCAGAGGACAAGGCAAGGGCCCCCTGGCCGGAATCGCCAGCGGACCCTTGGTGAACCTGAACCCGCCAGCGTGCTCGCAGAGGCCAAACGGGTCTTCTGGTCCGAGTATACGATGCTTCGCACCATGAAACAGCCGTCTATGGAGAGCCTCCTCGGTCGGCCAGGGAAGCTGGCTGAACAATCCCTTCGCCGAGCTGGCACCCCGGGCCGTCAAGGACATCGACACAGCCCGGCTACGAGCCAAGGACGGCATAGCCCGGAAGCACTCCCCGTCTGCCCGGAGTGGGGCCGTGCCGGGAATCGTCCCAGCCGACGGCGACATCATCGCCCAGCTCTCCTTCGGCTTCTGGCGCTACCTTCTCGCTTCCCGCTACACCCACACCCTGTGGATGGACGCGCTCCGGCACGCGTTCCCCCATCTCGTACCGCAGGACCTCGGCACCGTAGAGCGGCCGGTGCATCGCCTGCACCTGCTGCGCAACAGAATCGCCCACCTGGAGCCGGTCTTCGCCAACAACATCGGCCTCGATGTCCAGGACATGACTGCCGTGCTGGGCTATCTGTGCCCCCGTACGCAGGCGTGGTTCGGCGGTACCCGGGTGCCGCGCCTGAAGGCGGTCGTCGCCGCGCGCCAAGCGCTCCTGCCCTGACCCGGCTCGACGGGCAGCCCCCGTCCACCGTCGGCACCGCCCCTCACGAGCGGGCCGAGGAAGACCGGTCCGTTCACGCGTCCGCCGGCCGGCCGCCCGGGTGCCGGTGGCGCCAGGTCCAGAAGACCGCGCACGCCACCAGGGACCACCCGCCGAGCACCAGGAACGGGAAGGCGTGCTGGTAGCCGCCGAAGTAGACCGCCGTGTGCTGCGCGTTCACGGACGCGCCCGGGGGCAGCCAGCGGCCGATGAGGCCGAGCGGGGAGGGCAGCAGCGGCCAGGAGACCGCGCCGCCCGAGGACGGGTTGCCGAGCATCACCATCAGGCCCCAGGTCGGCAGGATCGCCCACCGCCCGACCAGGGTGTTGAACATGGTGAAGACCATGCCCGAGGTGAACATCGTCAGCGCCAGGATCAGCCACGACTCCGCGAACGGCAGGTCGACCGCGCCCAGCCCCCAGTCCACGACCGCCGCGATCGTGAAGCCGCCCAGCAGCGCGTACGCCGCGGTGAAGGCGATGCGCTCGGCGGGGTTGAGGGCGCGGGCGTGGACGCTCAGCTGGGTGGCGCCGATGAAGCCGACGATCACCGCCGCGAGCGAGATGTAGAACAGCGCGAGCCCGCGCGGGTCGCCCTTTTGCAGCGGCTTGATGTCGTGAATGCGCACCCGCACCCCCACCTCGCGCGCCACCTTCGGCGCCGTGTCGGTCAGCACCTGCGCGACCTGCGCGCCCGCCGCGCCGGCCACGTCCATGCGCACCTCCGGCCGGGCGCCGCCCCCGCCCCCGCCGCCGTCCGTGCGCAGCACCGCGAAGGCGTTCTGCTCCTCCACGGCGCGCCGGGCCTGCCCGTACGAGTCGTACGCGCGGGTCTTCAGCGACGCGTCCAGCGCCTTCTCCATGCCGTCGACGAAGGCCCGGCCGCGCCCGCCGCCGTCGCCGACCACGGCGGTGGGGATGTCGTGCGGGGTGGGGTTGGCGAAGGCGTACGTGTACGAGCCGGCGAACAGGCCGGCCGCCGCCGACACGATCAGCAGGAGCACGGTGGCGGGCAGGAAGGGCGAGTGGGTGAAAGCCCTCCACCGAAGGTCCCACCGGGGGTCCCGCTGGGGGGCCCAGCGGCTGCGCCTGCGGTCTCGGCTGTCCATGTCGTCGCTGTGGCCCATGCCGTCCATGTCGTCGCTGTGGCCCATGCCGTCCATGTCACCCATGCCGTCCGCAACCCGTCCACCTCGCCGTCAGACCGCCAGGTGGTGCCCATGGGCTCACGCTAGGCCAGCTCCCGCCGCATCACTTCCCATAGCAGGGCAAGCGCCGCGGACCGCATCCGATGCGGGCGCAATGCCACGGGAGAAATGGTGCGACGGTTGTCCGGGTGAGGTGAGATCCTGGAGCCCGTATGTCCACCACCCCCGCCCCCGCCCTGCCCGCCCTCCTGGCACGCCTGCCCGAGCTGACGCTGCGCGACGAGCAGCGCCTCGGCCGGCGGCTGGAGGGCGTCCGCCGCATGCGCAAGCCCGAGGCCCGCGCGGCGGTGCTGGCCGAGATCGCCGCCGACGTGGAGCGGGCCGAGCAGCGCGTCGCCGCGCGCCGGGCCGCCGTGCCGGCCATCGGCTATCCGGAGGAGCTGCCGGTCAGCCGGAAGAAGGACGAGATCCTGGCGGCCGTCCGCGACCACCAGGTGGTGATCGTCGCGGGCGAGACGGGCTCCGGCAAGACCACCCAGATCCCCAAGATCTGCCTGGAGCTGGGGCGCGGCGTGCGCGGGATGATCGGGCACACCCAGCCGCGCCGCATCGCGGCCCGTACGGTCGCCGAGCGGGTCGCCGAGGAGCTGCGGACGCCGCTGGGCGAGTCGGTGGGCTGGAAGGTCCGCTTCACCGACCAGGTGAGCCCGGACACGCACATCAAGCTGATGACGGACGGCATCCTGCTCGCCGAGATCCAGACGGACCGCGAGCTGCGCCAGTACGACACGATCATCGTCGACGAGGCCCACGAGCGCAGCCTCAACATCGACTTCATCCTCGGCTACCTCGCCCAGCTGCTGCCCCGCCGCCCCGACCTGAAGGTCGTGATCACCTCCGCGACCATCGACCCGGAGCGCTTCTCCCGGCACTTCGGCGGCGCGCCCATCGTGGAGGTCTCCGGCCGTACGTACCCGGTGGAGGTCCGCTACCGGCCGCTGCTGGAGGAGGGCGGCGAGGACGGCGACCGCGACCAGATCACCGCGATCTGCGACGCCGTGGACGAGCTGCGGGCGGAGGGGTCCGGGGACGTCCTGGTGTTCCTCTCCGGCGAGCGGGAGATCCGCGACACCGCCGACGCGCTGGCCAAGCGGAACCTCCCCCACACCGAGGTGCTGCCGCTGTACGCCCGGCTGTCGCACGCCGAGCAGCACCGCGTCTTCCAGCGGCACACCGGCCGGCGCATCGTGCTGGCCACGAACGTCGCCGAGACGTCCCTCACCGTGCCCGGCATCCGGTACGTCATCGATCCCGGCACCGCCCGCGTCTCCCGCTACAGCCACCGCACCAAGGTGCAGCGGCTGCCCATCGAGCCGGTCAGCCAGGCCAGCGCCAACCAGCGCAAGGGCCGCTGCGGCCGCACCTCCGACGGCATCTGCGTCCGGCTCTACAGCGAGGACGACTTCCTCTCCCGCCCCGAGTTCACCGACGCCGAGATCCTGCGCACCAACCTCGCCTCCGTCATCCTCCAGATGACCGCGGCCGGGCTCGGCGACATCGAGCGGTTCCCGTTCATCGACCCGCCGGACCGGCGGAACATCAAGGACGGCGTGCAGCTCCTCGAAGAACTGGGCGCGCTGGAGACCGGGGCGGGGACCGAGGAGGAGCCGGACGGGCGGCGCGGCAGGCAGCGGCTCACGCGCGTGGGCCGGCAGCTCGCCCAGCTGCCCGTCGACCCCCGCCTGGCCCGCATGGTGCTGGAGGCCGACCGCCTCGGCTGCGTGCGCGAGGTGATGGTGATCGCCGCCGCGCTGTCCATCCAGGACCCGCGCGAGCGGCCCGCCGACAAGCAGCAGCAGGCCGACCAGCACCACGCCCGCTTCCGCGACGAGACCAGCGACTTCCTCGCCTTCCTGAACCTGTGGCGGTACGTGCGCGAGCGGCAGCGCGAGCTGTCGTCCTCCGCCTTCCGCCGCATGTGCCGCGCCGAGTTCCTGAACTACCTGCGGATACGGGAGTGGCAGGACATCTGCACCCAGCTGCGCGCGGTCGCCCGGACCATGGACATCCAGGTGCCCGACGCCGGCGACGAGGACGCACCGCCGGACCGTATCCACACCGCGCTGCTCGCGGGCCTGCTCTCGCACATCGGCCTTAAGGACGTCAAGGAGACGCCCCGGGGCGGCGGCGGCAAGGACGCCAAGGAGGGCGGCGGCGGGAGGCGGGAGGCGCGCGGGGAGTACCTGGGCGCGCGGGGCGCGAAGTTCGCCGTCTTCCCCGGCTCGGCGCTGTTCAAGAAGCCGCCGCGCTGGATCATGTCCGCCGAGCTGGTGGAGACCTCCCGGCTGTGGGCGCGGGTCAACGCGCGCATCGAGCCGGAGTGGATCGAGCCGCTGGCTGAGCACCTGGTCAAGCGCACCTACAGCGAGCCGCACTGGGAGCAGCGCCAGGCCGCCGTCCTCGCGTACGAGCGGGTCACGCTCTACGGCGTGCCCGTCGTCGCCGGACGGAAGGTCAACTACGGCCGTATCGACCCCGTCACCTGCCGGGACCTGTTCATCCGGCACGCCCTGGTCGAGGGCGACTGGAAGACCCACCACGAGTTCTTCCACGACAACCGCAAGCTGCTCGGCGAGGTCGAGGAGCTGGAGCACCGCGCCCGCCGCCGGGACATCGTCGTGGACGACGAGGCGCTGTTCGACTTCTACGACCAGCGCCTCCCCGAGCACGTCGTCTCCGGCGCCCACTTCGACTCCTGGTGGAAGCACAAGCGCCGCGAGGAGCCGGAGCTTCTGCACTTCGAGAAGTCCATGCTCGTCGGCGAGCGGGCGGAGGCCGTCACCAAGGACGCCTACCCGGACACCTGGCGGCAGGGCAAGCTGACGTTCCGCGTCACGTACCAGTTCGAGCCCGGCGCGGACGCCGACGGCGTCACCGTCCACGTGCCGCTCCAGGTGCTCAACCAGATCACCCCCGAGGGCTTCGACTGGCAGATCCCCGGCCTGCGGGAGGACCTGGTCACCGAGCTGATCCGGTCGCTGCCCAAGCCCGTGCGCCGCCACTACGTGCCCGCGCCCAACTACGCCAAGCGCTTCCTGGAGTCGGCCGTGGCCGGCCCCGAGCCGCTGACCGCCGTCCTGGGCCGCGAGCTGCACCGGATGGGCGGCGTGCCGGTCGCGCCGGAGGACTTCGACCTGGCCAGGGTCCCCGGCCACCTGCGCGTCACCTTCCGGGTGGTGGACGAGCGGCGCCGCAAGCTCGACGAGGACAAGGACCTGGAGGCGCTGCGGCTGCGCCTGCGGCCGAAGACCCGCGCGGCCATCTCCCGGGCCTTCGAGAGCTCCGGGCAGGCGCCCTCCGTCGAGCGGAGCGAGGGCCTGACCGGCTGGACCATCGGCGCCCTCCCGCGCACCTTCGAGACCCGGCGTGGCGGCCAGCCCGTACGGGCCTATCCGGCCCTGGTGGACGAGGGCGCCTCGGTGGCCGTGCGCCTGTTCGACACCGAGGCCGAGCAGCGGCAGGCCATGTGGCGGGGCACGCGCCGGCTGATCCTGCTCGGCCTGCCCGCGAACCCGGCCAAGTTCGCCCAGGACAAGCTCGGCAACCAGGCCAGGCTGGCCCTGTCCCGCAGCCCGCACGGCGGCGTGCAGGCGCTGTTCGACGACTGCGTGTCGGCCGCCGCCGACCGGCTCGTCGCGGCCAACGGCGGCCCCGCGTGGGACGAGGAGTCCTTCCGCAAGCTCTTCGACGCCGTACGGGCCGACATCGCCGACGCGACCCTGGACGCGGTCCGCCGGGTGCAGGACGTCCTCGCGGCCTGGCAGGCGTGCGAGCGGCGCCTCGCGGCCCTGGCCAGCCCCGCCCTGGCCGACTCCGTGGCGGACGTGCGCGGGCAGCTTGCGGAGCTGGTCAGGCCGGGCTTCGTGACCGAGCACGGGGTGCGGCGGCTGCCGGACCTGATGCGGTACCTGGTCGCGGCCGACCGGCGCCTCCAGCAGCTGCCGAGCAGCGCGGAGCGCGACCGGGCCCGCATGGCCAAGGTCCGGGAGATGCGCGACGAGTACGCGTGGCTGCTGGAGCAGTTCCCGGAGGGCCGACCGGTGCCGCAGGAGGTGCTCGACATCCGCTGGATGATCGAGGAGCTGCGGGTCAGCTACTTCGCGCACGCGCTGGGCACGGCGTACCCGGTGTCGGACAAGCGCATCCTTAAGGCGATCGACGCGTCCGCGCCGTGAGCGGGGCGCGGCGGGCCCGGCCGTTCCGCCGGGCCCGCCCCGGTCTGTTCCGGGCACGCTCCGGTACGCCGGGAGCGCCCCCGGGCGCGAGTTCGACCGCGCTGCCTGCGCTGCTGTACAGTCGGTCGCGCAGCGCGGCCCGGCAGCCCGAACACCGCGCGCGTCACCTGGTCCTGTGGAGCAGTTTGGAGTGCTCGCCACCCTGTCAAGGTGGAGGCCGCGGGTTCAAATCCCGTCAGGACCGCCTTCCTTTCCCTTGCAGCCCGCGCTGGGCAACGTCCCGCGCGGGCTGACGTGTGTCTACGGCCTGGGCCCGCCCCTGTACGGCCCGGAGGCCGCGCCCGCGGCCAAAGCCGCCATCCAACACAGCAAATCCCGTCAGGACCGCCTCTCTGCCACTTGCAGCCCGCGCCGGGCAACCTCCCGCGCGGGCTGACGTGTGTCTACGGCCTGGGCCCGCCCCCGTACGGCCCGAAGGCCGCGCCCGCGGCCAAAGCCGCCATCCAACACAGCAAATCCCGTCAGGACCGCCTCTCTGCCACTTGCAGCCCGCGCCGGACAACCTCCCGCGCGGGCTGACGCATGTCTGCGGCCGGGCCCGCCCCCGTACGGCCCGAAGGCCGCGCCCGCGCCCTTCCCCCGCCCTCTCCTCGCCCCAGTGGCCACTTTCCGTCCCCCGGCGGCGCCCTGACGCGGCCCCGTGAGCGGCCCGTGGCCGTCGCTCGGGGCCCCGAGCGGCCCACCGGGCGCCACCGGGGCGCCAAGCGCGGGCGAGCGCGCCTGCGGCCGCCGTACGGGCGGTAGGACGGCGTTGGCGTGGCGGCGTGGCACCCGGTGCCGAGCGCGCGCGGCGGTGGCGCGGGCGGAGCGGACGGCGGGATGGTGAGCGGCGGGTGGCGTCAGGCGGCGGCCGGGGCGCGCGGGCGGCGACCGGAACGGACGGCCCCCCGCCGCGGGCGAGCCGTCGGCGGCGAGCGGCCGAGAGCGGACCGCGCACCCCGTCCCCGCCCCCGCGCGACACCGCCCGTCCCCACCACGGGGGTTCCGCGCCGCCCCACGCGTCGTTCCGCCTCACGCCTTGTCAGACTCGGAGTACCCCACGCGACTCGATGTGCCAATACCCCAAAGAGTCACAACCCGGCAAGTAGTATGCGATGTGATGGGAGTCACCGAATGGGTTTCCGGGGCGGGGGAACTTCGGGGCCCTCTCTACCGAGTCAATTTAATATGTACAATTGCACCCTGTTCCAGGGATCCCGGAATGAGTGGTTCCGCCCCTCCCCCGGCCCCCGGACGCCCCTCCCGGAGCCTCCGAACGGGCCTCTCGCCGACACCGCACAGCCACCGCACAGCCACTCCACAGCCCCGCCGCGGACACCTCGCACGGCTCCGTGAGCGGCGGCGGCACCTCGGAGGGTCCCGGCCGGGCCGGGAAGGGCCCAGGGAGGCCCAGAAGGCCCCGGCCGGCCGCGGACACAAAAAGATCGCGCTGGACCCGGCGGAGTCCAGCGCGATCCACGACGCACCCAAGTCGAGCGGGAATGGGACCTGTTGGGGCAGGCGCTCGTCGTTCAGAAAGAGTTGCGGGGCATCACCGGGCTAGGGGAGGCCCGGAAATGTCCGGTTTTGCGGGTTGTTCAGGCCTCGCTGCGCTGCTGCGGGATGCCCGCCAACAGCGCACGGACCTCCGCTTCGCGGTAGCGCCTGTGCCCGCCGAGCGTACGGATCGACGTGAGCTTGCCTGCCTTGGCCCAACGCGTGACCGTCTTGGGGTCGACGCGGAACATCGTGGCAACCTCCGCCGGCGTGAGCAGCGGCTCGGCATCAGGGGTGCGAGCGGTCATGAGCGGCCTCCTCGGGAGAACCGAACCATCACGGTTCTTTCCTCTAAATTCTGCACCTTGACCCACGTTGCCCGAAATGGCGGACGCGGGCCGAGTCGGTTATAGGACGAACGGCTTGTCCTCGGCACTACAACTACACCATCTGTCCAGCCCCGTCGGCCAAACCTGTGGAATTGCCCTCTCAGGTGTTCAACCTCGACGGAAGCCGATGGACCATGCCATAGCGGACAGTCACAACTTCGTGACGATCAGTCACGGCGAGTTCGGGGGTCACCAGACCTACCAAGGGAGTGCAATACCGATGAATCCGCCCATACTTAGACGGAAGGGGCCTCTCCGGGCTCCTTGTCCTATTTTGGCACGAGGGTGGGGGATAGCCGCAAGGCCCAGAGATAGTGCTGTAGATCACGCTTGAGACCAATGCCCAGGATGAGGCCTACGTCCCGACCTGTCGGCCTGTGGCCGGGTGCCGACCGCCCGGTTCCGGCCACGCCCGGACCCTTCCGGCTCCGCGAGACCGCTCCCACCGGCCACCCAGGCGCCTCCACGGCCGGTTCAGGCCCCCTCTGAGCCCCTTCGACGGCCTCAAGGCCCCCTGGGTGGCTCAAAGGCCCGGGCGGCCCCTGGCGGCCCCCCGCACGCCCGCGGCCCCGCCCGTCGGCCCGGCCCCGCCGCCCGCCTCAGCTCGCGTTCTGCCGCCCGCGCACCGCGCTCCACCGCTCCGTCAGCCGCTCGTACGCGCTCCCGGCCCGCTCCCCGTCCCCGTCGCGCAGGGCGGACAGGCCCTCCGCCACGTCGGCCGCCGAGCGGTCGTCGTCCAGCAGCCCGTCCGGCACCGCGTGCACCAGGCCGCCGTAGTCCAGCTCGACCAGCGAGCGCGGGTGAAATTCCTCCAGCCATCGCCCCACATCTACCAGGCCGTCTATGAGCGGGCCCTCGCCGAGCGCGTCCCGCAGCACCTTCAGTGCACGCGCGACCCGGCGCCTGGCCTGGACCATCGCGGTCCGGTAGCGCAGCACGAGCCCGTCCTCGCCCTTGGTGTACTCCCGCTCCTCGTCCGCGAACAGCACGAACCAGCGCACGGGCACGTGCCACGTCGCCGACCGGATCCACGGCCGGGCGTCCGGATTGCGTGCCAGCCACCGCTCGTAATCGGCCACCGTCTGCCGCCGCACCACCGGCGGCAGCACCGCGTCAAGCAGCGGCGGCGGCAGTTCCGAGACCAGCTCCTCCAGGGCCAGCCAGCCGCGCAGCCGGGTGCGCCAGGGGCACACGCAGGTGACGCCGTCCACGACGGCCACGAACGCGTCGCCGCTCTCGTGCACCGGCACCGGCACCGGCGGCACGGGCACCAGGTCGGCCAGGGAGCGGCGCAGCTCGTCCTGTGCGCTCGGGATGTGCTCGCGCCTGGCGTACCGCACCCAGTGGGTCCGCTCGGGCTCGGGGAAGGCGGCCAGCGGCTCGTAGACCCGCAGATACGACGCATACGGGACGATCAGCGAAGACGTCACGGTCACGCGCGCTCCCTCAAGCCTCGTCACCACCGCCGGAGGGCTGTGCCCCGGCGCTGTCCGCATCGTTTCACGGCGCGGGCCCTGAGGGGGTCCGGGCACCGGCCATACGCGGCTGCCCAGGGCTTACCCTCGTGCCCACCGGCCCTCCCCCCACCCGCGGGAGGGCCCGCACCCCAGCGAAAACCTCACCGTGCATGGGAGTCACCACCGTGACCGACGTACGTCCCACCGTCAGCGTCGACGGGGCCGGCGGAAGCCACCTGCCAGACCCTTTGGCCGTCCTCTTCCACTCGGAGCAGGGCGGGCACAAGCAGGTCGTCCTGTGCCAGGACCAGGACAGCGGCCTCAAGGCCGTCATCGCCGTCCACTCCACCGCCCTGGGCCCGGCCCTCGGCGGCACCCGGTTCCACGCGTACGCCTCGGACCGGGAAGCGGTGCTGGACGCGCTCAACCTCTCCCGCGGCATGTCGTACAAGAACGCGCTGGCCGGGCTCGACCACGGCGGCGGCAAGGCCGTGATCATCGGCGATCCCGACGAAATCAAGACAGAGAAGCTGCTGCTCGCCTATGGCCGGTTCGTGGCCTCCCTCGGCGGCCGGTACGTCACCGCCTGCGACGTCGGCACGTACGTCGCCGACATGGACGTCGTCGCCCGCGCGTGCCCGTGGACCACCGGCCGCTCTCCCGCGCGGGGCGGCGCCGGGGACTCCTCGGTGCTCACCGCGTACGGCGTCTTCCAGGGCATGCTCGCGTGCGCCCAGACGTCCTGGGGCGAGCCGACGCTGCGGGGGCGCCGGGTCGGGGTGGCCGGGGTCGGCAAGGTGGGCTACCACCTGGTGGGCCACCTGCTGGCGGACGGCGCCGAGGTGGTGGTGACGGACGTGCGCGGCGAGGCCGTGGACCGGGTCCGCGACCGGTACCCGAGCGTGACGGCCGTGCCGGACGCCGACACGCTCGTCCGCGACCGCCTGGACGTGTACGCTCCGTGCGCGCTCGGCGGCGCGCTGGACGACGCCTCGGTGGCCGCCATGGCCGCCACCGTGGTGTGCGGCGCGGCCAACAACCAGCTCGCCCACCCCGGCGTGGCGAAGGACCTGGCCGACCGCGGCATCCTCTACGCTCCGGACTACGTCGTGAACGCGGGTGGCGTGATTCAGGTGGCGGACGAACTGCGTGGTTTCGACTTCGACCGGGCCAAGGCCAAGGCGAGCGGGATCTTCGACACGACTTTGGCCATATTCGAGCGGGCGCGCGCCGACGGCATCCCGCCCGCCGCGGCCGCGGACCGGCTCGCGGAGCAGCGCATGCGGGACGCCGAGCGGCGCCGCCAGGTGCCGTAGTCCGGGCGGGCGCGCGGGGGCGAGAGATCTCTCACGGCCGGTCGGCGGGTCGGCGGAAAAGACCCGTTAAAATCGCGGTTGACCAGCGGGTACGGGGCGACTCGCGGCCGGTGCCCAGTGGCACGTCATGCGGGCGACGTACCGTATGGCCACAGAAGCAGGTACCGTTGAAGCCCTACGGACCGGGTTCTCCATGGGAGAGCCCGATCTGGATCATGAACGTAAACGCGTGTCAAGACTCTGGGGCCGTCGCGCCCCGTCGTTGAGGGGGTCGAGCCATGGGGCGCGGCCGGGCCAAGGCCAAGCAGACGAAGGTCGCCCGCCAGCTGAAGTACAACAGCGGTGGGACTGACCTCACGCGCCTGGCTGAAGAGCTGGGCGCATCGACAGCGAACCAGCCGCCGAACGGCGAGCGGTTCGACGGCGATGAGCTGGACGACGACCCGTACGCACAGTACGCGGATCTGTACAACGACGACGAGGACGAGGACGACGAACCGTCGGACTCCCCCGCGCGGCGTCGTCGCGCCTGAACGGCTCGTTCCAGGCGCTCGACTCCCCGTCGCTTTTCAGCCGGTCCGGGGCACCCGCCCCGGACCGGCTTCTGTGCTGCCCGCGCCGCTGCCCGCACCCGCGCCGCCGCCCGCGCCGCGGTCCCCGTCCGGCGGGCCGGCGCCTCCGGACGGCCCACGGCACCCGACCCCGGCACGCTACGCTCCGTAGTCGTCGTACGCTCCCGGCACGCCGCACGCGCCGCCGCGCTCCCCCGCACGGTCCGCACCTTCCGCCCCCTCCGTCCCCTCCGCCGTCACGCCGCGTAGTCGCCGGTCAGCACGGCCGCGTCGGCGGATCCGGCCGGGCGGTCCTCGACCTCGCCGCACACCCAGGCGGGCACGCCCCGGTCCGCGAGCGTGGTCAGGGCCGCCTCGGCCGACCCGGCGGGCACGACCGCGACCATGCCGACGCCCATGTTCAGCGTCCGCTCCAGCTCGGCCCGCGCCACCGAGCCCGCGTCTGCGACCAGCCCGAACACGGCGCCCGGCGTCCACGTGCCGCGGTCGACCACCGCGCGCAGCCCGTCCGGGACCACCCGGGCGAGGTTCGCGGCCAGCCCGCCGCCGGTGATGTGCGCGAAGGCGTGCACCTCGGTGGTGCGGGTCAGGGCCAGGCAGTCCAGCGCGTAGATACGGGTCGGCTCCAGCAGCTCCTCGCCGAGCGTGCGGCCCAGCTCCGGGACCTCCCGGTCCAGCTCCCAGCCCGCCCGGGCGGACAGCACGTGCCGCACCAGCGAGTACCCGTTGGAGTGAAGTCCGGAGGACGCCATCGCGACGACCGCGTCGCCCGCGCGGACGCGGTCCGCGCCCAGCAGCCGGTCGGCCTCGACCACGCCCGTACCGGCCCCGGCCACGTCGAACTCGTCGGCGCCCAGCAGCCCCGGGTGCTCGGCGGTCTCGCCGCCCACCAGCGCGCAGCCCGCCAGCGCGCAGCCCTCCGCGATGCCCTTGACCAGGGCCGCGACCCGCTCCGGGTAGACCTTGCCGACGCAGATGTAGTCCGTCATGAACAGCGGCTCGGCGCCGCACACCACCAGGTCGTCCACGACCATGCCGACCAGGTCGCGCCCGATGGTGTCGTACACGCCCATGCGCCGCGCGATGTCCACCTTGGTGCCGACGCCGTCGGTGGCGGAGGCCAGCAGCGGCCGGTCGTACCGCTTCAGGGCCGAGGCGTCGAACAGCCCGGCGAAGCCGCCGAGCCCGCCCACCACCTCGGGCCGGGTGGCCTTGCGCACCCACTCCTTCATCAGCTCGACGGCGCGGTCACCGGCCTCGATGTCGACGCCCGCGGCCGCGTAGCTGGCGGCGGCGGGACGGTCGGCCGGGGAGGCGCCCGGGGAGGCGCCGCGGGTCGTCGGGTCGGGTGAGGGTGCGGACATGCCCGTACGTCTTTCGTCGTGGAGTGGGTGCGCCGGGTGCCACGGCCGGCAGGCGGCGGCGGTACGGCGTGGTGGTGCGTCGGCGAGGGGGCTTACGGGCGGCGCAGCGCGTCCGCGGCTCCCACGCCGGCGGTGAGCGTGGTCACGCCGTCGGAGTCGTGCGGGCTCGGCGTACGCGCCTGGGCCTCGCCCGCCCGTCGCCCGCCACCGCCCTCAACGGACGGGGCTGCGCCCCGCACTCCGCCCGCCCGTCGCCCGCCACCACCCTCAACGGACGGGGCTGCGCCCCGCACTCCGCCCGCCCGTCGCCCGCCACCACCCTCAACGGACGGGGCTGCGCCCCGCACTCCGCCCGCCCGTCGCCCGCCACCACCCTCAACGGACGGGGCTGCGCCCCGCAGCTCCGCCTCTAGCAGGTGCTTGCCCAGCAGCTCCGGGTCCGGCAGCTCCATCGGGTACTCCCCGTCGAAGCACGCCCGGCACAGGTCCGGCTTGGCGATCGTGGTCGCCTCGATCATCCCGTCTATGGAGATGTACGCGAGGGAGTCGGCGCCCAGCGAGGTGCCGATCTCCTCGACCGACAGGCCGTTGGCGATCAGCTCGGCGCGGGTGGCGAAGTCGATGCCGAAGAAGCACGGCCACTTGATGGGCGGCGAGGAGATGCGGATGTGCACCTCCGCCGCGCCCGCCTCCCGCAGCATCCGCACCAGGGCGCGCTGCGTGTTGCCGCGGACGATCGAGTCGTCCACGACCACCAGGCGCTTGCCGCGGATGACTTCCTTCAGCGGGTTGAGCTTCAGCCGGATGCCCAGCTGGCGGATGGTCTGCGAGGGCTGGATGAAGGTCCGGCCGACGTACGCGTTCTTCACCAGGCCCGCGCCGTACGGGATGCCGCTGGCCTCCGCGTACCCGATGGCGGCCGGCGTGCCGGACTCCGGCGTGGCGATCACCAGGTCGGCGTCGGCGGGCGCCTCGGCGGCCAGCCTGCGGCCCATCTCGACGCGGGAGAGGTAGACGTTGCGCCCGGCGATGTCGGTGTCCGGGCGGGCCAGGTAGACGTACTCGAAGACGCAGCCCTTGGGGCGGGCCTCGGCGAAGCGGGTGGTGCGCAGGCCGTTCGCGTCGACCGCGACCAGCTCGCCGGGCTCGATCTCGCGGACGAACGTGGCGCCCACGATGTCGAGCGCCGCGGTCTCCGAGGCCACCACCCAGCCGCGCTCCAGGCGGCCGAGGACCAGCGGCCGGACGCCCTGCGCGTCCCGGGCCGCGTACAGCGTCTGCTCGTCCATGAAAACGAGGCTGAAAGCGCCCTTGACCTGAGCCAGCACACCGGGTGCGGCCTGCTCGACGGTCAGCGGCTCGCCGTCCTCGCCGACCTGGCCCGCGAGCAGGGCGGTCACCAGGTCGGTGTCGTTGGTCGCCGCGACCCTGCCCCCGCGCGATCCGCTCTGGGGCAGCTCCGCGGCCAGCTCCGCCAGCTCGGCGGTGTTGACCAGGTTGCCGTTGTGGGCCAGGGCCACCGAGCCGTGGCCGGTCGCGCGGAAGGTCGGCTGCGCGTTCTCCCACACCGAGGCTCCGGTGGTGGAGTAGCGGGTGTGCCCGACCGCGATGTGCCCCTGGAGAGAGCTGAGGGAGGTCTCGTCGAAGACCTGGGAGACCAGGCCCATGTCCTTGAAGACGAGGATCTGGGAGCCGTTGCTCACCGCGATGCCCGCGGACTCCTGCCCGCGGTGCTGCAGCGCATACAGCCCGAAATAGGTGAGTTTGGCGACCTCTTCACCCGGGGCCCAGACACCGAAGACGCCGCAGGCGTCCCGGGGGCCCTTCTCGCCGGGGAGGAGGTCGTGGCTGAGTTTCCCGTCACCACGCACGCCATCGAGTCTAGGCCAGTTCGGCGGTACCACCGAACGAGGGGCCGGACCGGGAGAAAAGTCACATCCCGCGCGGGCCCTGGCGGCAGGCGTGTCTAGCTCATGACCGGCAGGTAAGCCGCCAGGTCGGCCCGCTCGCCGCTGGCCGTGACCGCGCCCGACGCCGCCGCGTCGGCCCAGGACGTACGGCCCGTGGCCAGCCGGATCCAGGTCAGCGGGTCGGTCTCCACCACGTTCGGCGGAGTGCCCCGGGTGTGCCGGGGGCCCTCGACGCACTGGACCACGGCGAACGGCGGCACCCGGACCTCCACCGCGCCGCCCGGCGCGGCCGCCGCCAGCGCGTCGGCCAGCAGCCGCGTCGTCGTGGCGAGCGCCTGCCGGTCGAACGGGATCTCCGCGCCCAGGGCCGCCGCCAGGTCGTCGGTGTGCACGACCAGCTCGACACAGCGGGTGACCAGGTACTCGTCCAGCCGGAACGCGCCGACCCGGGACGGCACCAGCCGGTCTCCGGGGGCGTTTGCGAGCAGCTCGGCGAACCGGGCGGCAATGCGCTCCAGCAGCTCGCGCGGGTCGCCCTCGGCGGCCAGCGCGTGCGTGCCCTCGTCGATGGCGGCGGCCAGCGGCGCGGTCCCGGTCACGTAGTCGGCCAGGCTCGCCTCCTGCCGGGGCGGCGCGGGCTGCTCCAGGCCGCTGACCACGCTGCGCGCGACCATGCCCAGGTGGGCGACCAGCTCGCGCACCGTCCAGCCGCCCAGCCGGGTCGGCGCGGCGAGGTCCGCCGGGTCCAGGGCGGCCACCGCCGCCCGCACGTGGCCGAGCTGCGCGCGCACGGCGGCGCGGGTCGCGTCCGGGGCGTAGGCGCGGGTGCGGGGGCGGGGCGGCATGAGGTGATCATACGGTCGGGGTACGACAGCGGGGGCCCGCTCCCGCATACGGGCGCATACGGGCGCGTAGGGCGCACTTGCGGGCGTACGCGCCGGTGCGTACGCCCGTGACCCCGCGCGTACGCACCGCCCGTACCGAAACCGCCGCCCGGCCGTACGTCAGGCCATCAGCGCCGGCAGCGTCGCCTCGTACGCCTCGCGCAGCTCCGCCAGCGGCAGGCTGAACTGGCCATGCACCTCGACCGCCGCGCCGTCCACCACGCCGACGCGCGCGGCCGGCAGGCCCCGCCCCTGGCACAGTTCGGCGAACCGCCGCTCCTGCTCGCGCGGCACCGCCACGATCGCGCGGCCCGCCGACTCGGAGAACAGGAAGACGAACGGGTCGAGCCCGTCCGGCACCACCACCCGCGCGCCCCGCCCGCCGCGCAGGCAGGACTCGGCCAGCGCCTGGATCAGGCCGCCGTCGGACAGGTCGTGCGCGGCGGCGGCCAGGCCCTCGCGCGAGGCGGTGACCAGCACGTCGGCCAGCAGCCGCTCCCGCTCCAGGTCCACCCGCGGCGGCAGCCCGCCCAGGTGGCCGTGCACGGTCTGGGCCCACGCCGAGCCGCCGAACTCGGCCGCCGTGTCGCCCAGCAGGAAGACGTGGTCGCCCTCGCCGGTGAAGGCGACCGGCGTGCGCCCGGCCACGTCGTCGATGACGCCGAGCACGCCGACGACGGGCGTGGGGTGGATGGCCGTCTCGCCGGTCTGGTTGTACAGCGACACGTTGCCGCCGGTGACCGGCGTGCCCAGGGCCTGGCAGCCGTCCGCGAGGCCGCGGGTGGCCTCGGCGAACTGCCACATGACGGCCGGGTCCTCGGGCGAGCCGAAGTTCAGGCAGTTGGTGACGGCCAGCGGGCGGGCGCCGGTGGCGGCCACGTTGCGGTACGACTCGGCGAGCGCGAGCTGCGCGCCCGCGTACGGGTCGAGCTTCGCGTACCGGCCGTTGCCGTCCGTGGACACCGCCACGCCCAGGCCCGTCTCCTCGTCCACCCGGATCATGCCGGAGTCCTCCGGCTGGGCCAGGATCGTGTTGCCCTGCACGAACCGGTCGTACTGGTCGGTGACCCACGCCTTCGACGCCTGGTTCGGCGCGGAGACCACCGCGAGCACCTGCGCGCGCAGCTCGTCCGGGCCCGCCGGGCGCGGCAGCGCGGCCGGGTCGTCGGCCTGGAGCGCGTCCTGGCTCGCCGGGCGCGCGTACGGCCGCTCGTAGACCGGGCCCTCGTGGGCCACGGTGCGCGGCGGCACGTCCACGATCTGCTCGCCGTGCCAGTAGATCTCCAGCCGGTCGCCGTCGGTGACCTCGCCGATGACGGTGGCGGTGACGTCCCACTTCTCGCAGATCGCCAGGAAGCGCGTCACCTTCTCCGGCGCGACGACCGCGCACATGCGCTCCTGCGACTCGCTCATGAGGATCTCCTCGGGCGAGAGGGTCGCGTCGCGCAGCGGCACGGTGTCCAGCTCGACGCGCATGCCGCCGCTGCCCGCCGAGGCCAGCTCGGACGTGGCGCAGGACAGGCCCGCGCCACCGAGGTCCTGGATGCCCTCCACCAGCCGCTCGGCGAACAGCTCCAGCGTGCACTCGATCAGCAGCTTCTCCTGGAACGGGTCGCCGACCTGCACCGCGGGACGCTTCGACGGCTTACTGTCGTCGAACGTCTCCGAGGCCAGCACGGACACGCCGCCGATGCCGTCGCCGCCGGTGCGCGCCCCGTACAGCACGACCTTGTTGCCCGGGCCCGACGCCTTGGCCAGGTGGATGTCCTCGTGCCGCATGACGCCCACGCACAGCGCGTTGACCAGCGGGTTGCCCTGGTAGCAGGGGTCGAAGACGACCTCGCCGCCGATGTTGGGCAGGCCCAGGCAGTTGCCGTAACCGCCGATGCCCGCGACCACGCCGGACAGCACCCGCTTGGTGTCGGCCGCGTGCGGGTCGCCGAAGCGCAGCGGGTCCATGACGGCGACGGGCCGGGCGCCCATGGCGAGGATGTCGCGGACGATGCCGCCGACGCCGGTGGCCGCGCCCTGGTACGGCTCGACGTACGAGGGGTGGTTGTGCGACTCGACCTTGAAGGTGACCGCGTAGCCCTGGCCGACGTCGACCACGCCCGCGTTCTCACCGATGCCGACCAGCAGCGCCTCGGCGCCCGGCCCCTCGGTCGGGGCCTTCGCGCCGAACTGCCGCAGGTGCACCTTGCTGGACTTGTACGAGCAGTGCTCGGACCACATCACGGAGTACATGGCCAGCTCGGCGCCGGTGGGCCGGCGGCCCAGGATGGCCCGGATCCGCTCGTACTCGTCGGCCTTCAGGCCCAGCTCGGCCCACGGCTGGGGGGCGTCCGGGGTCTCGGCCGCGTGCTTGGTGGTGTCGAGAGTCATGCGGAGACCAGCTTCCTCAGCAGCGAGGTGAAGAACCCGAGGCCGTCGGTGCGCCCGGTGCCGACCAGCGGTTCGACGGCGTGCTCGGGGTGCGGCATGAGGCCGACGACGTTGCCCGCCGCGTTGCACACGCCGGCGATGTCGCGCAGCGAGCCGTTCGGGTTGCGGCGCTCGGTGAGCGGGTGCCCGCCCTGGCCCCCGCCGACGTAGCGCACGACGACCCGGCCCTCGGCTTCCAGCTCGTCCAGCACGCGCTCCTCGGCGACGTACCGGCCGTCGATGTTCTTCAGCGGGACGCTGATCTCCTGTCCCTGCTGGTACGCGCCGGTCCAGGCGGTCGCGGTGTTTTCCACTCGCAAGGTCTGGTCCCGGCAGATGAACTGAAGGTGATCATTTCGCAACATCGCGCCCGGCAGCAGGTGCGTCTCGGTGAGCACCTGGAAACCGTTGCAGATGCCGAGCACGGGCATGCCAGCCCGCGCCTGCTCGACCACCGGGCCCATCACCGGGGAGAACCGGGAGATCGCACCGGCCCGCAGATAGTCGCCGTAGGAGAAGCCCCCGGGCAGCACCACGGCGTCGACCTGCTTCAGGTCGGTGTCCCGGTGCCACAGCGGCACGGCCTCCAGGCCGGCCAGCCGGACCGCGCGCCCGGTGTCGCGGTCGTCGAGGCTGCCGGGGAAGGTGACGACTCCGACGCGCGCGGTCACGGCGCCTCGACCTTCACGGTGTAGTTCTCGATGACGGTGTTGGCGAGGAAGGTCTCGGCCATCTCGCGGATGCGGGCGAGGGCGGCGTCATCGACCGGTCCCTCCACCTCCAGCTCAAAGCGCTTGCCCTGCCGGACGTCGGCGATCCCGTCGAAGCCGAGGCGGGGCAGCGCGCGCTGCACCGCCTGGCCTTGGGGGTCGAGGATCTCGGGCTTGAGCATGACGTCGACGACGACGCGTGCCACTGGCACTCCTGGTGTGTGGTGCTGGTGCGTAAGGCAGTGGCCCCAGCGTACCCCGGAGTAGAATCTACTCGCGTAGATATGCCGTGGGCGAACGCCGGGACGCGTCGGCGGTGACCCTTCCAAGGGAAAGTTACGGCAAAGCGCCTGGGCCCGTTTGCCCCAGGACACGCTGGCGGAATTCTTGGGGCTTCACAATGCAATGCCCGGCGCTGTAAAAATGAAAAGGAAAGACTCTCGCACCGGACACCTGCCATCTTTGCCGCTGATGCATCGATGCAGCCCGAAAGGACCGATACCCGTGGCGCAGCGCGTAGTAGTCATGATCTCGGACGACATCGACGGCGGACAGGCCGAGGAGACCGTCTCGTTCGGACTTGACGGCAGCTCGTACGAGATCGACCTGAACACCGACAACGCGAGTAAACTCCGCGACCTGCTCGCCCCGTATGTGGAGGCCGGGCGCAAGCGCGCCCGCTCCGGCCGGACCTACCGGCACACCTCGGTCGCCCCCGACCCGGCCGCCGTCCGCGCCTGGGCCCGGTCGCGCGGCATGGAGGTGCCGCCGCGCGGCCGCATCCCGAAGAAGGTGTACGAGGCGTTCGACGCGGCGAGCTGACCGGGGAGTTGGGCGGAGAGCCGACGGGCGGGCCCAGGCCGCCGGGCGCCCGGCGCCGACTTGCACGGCACCCCGGGGAGTCGGCTAGAGTCTGGAGCACGCCGAGGGGCGAGGCCGGAAGGCCGGTAAGCCCACCGGAAGCTCGCGGGTGTAGCTCAGTAGCAGAGCGCCCTCTTTCCAAGAGGGAGGCGCAGTGTGCGATCCCTGTCACCCGCTCCGGATCACTCCGATCCGCTGGATCCCGGACCTTGTCCGGCCGGTCCCGCGGATCGGGTATAGTGAACCTCGCACCGCCCGGTGAGAGCCGGACGGGAGCAGGCGGACGTAGCTCAGTTGGTAGAGCGCAACCTTGCCAAGGTTGAGGTCGCGAGTTCGAGCCTCGTCGTCCGCTCGGTAAATCTGCTGAAGGGTCCCGGTCAAACGACCGGGACCCTTCGGCGTTTCCTTGAGCGTTGGACGTCGTACGTATCGTCTGATCGGCCGGCTCCCCCTGGTCGTACGGCTCCGCCGTCGGACGGCTGCGAGGTCGGGCGGCTGCGAGGTCGTACGACTCCGGGTCCGTACGGCTCCGCGGTCGGGCCGCGTCCCGGTGTCCGGTCGGCGGCCCCGAGCCGACCACCGGATATCCGGCCCCGAGGGGCCGGATACGGCACGTACGCACCGCCGCGCTGCGGAAAGGGACCCGACCGGCCGTCAGGACCAGGCATTGCCCGTCAGCC
Organism: Streptomyces sp. B1866; assembly: GCF_031932565.1. Classification (NCBI taxonomy): domain Bacteria; kingdom Bacillati; phylum Actinomycetota; class Actinomycetes; order Kitasatosporales; family Streptomycetaceae; genus Streptomyces; species Streptomyces sp. B1866. The sequence goes on along the minus strand of NZ_JAVSCF010000022.1, from coordinate 2,786 downwards.
GCCGGTACGCCTCCAGGTAGCGCTCCCGCGTCTGCTCCACGATCTCGCGCGGCAGCCGGGGCGGCGGCCGCTCGCCGGTACGGTCCCAGCCGGAGTCCGGCGAGTCCAGCCAGTCGCGCACGAACTGCTTGTCGAACGACGTCTGCGGCCGGCCCGGCTGCCACTCCTCGACGGGCCAGAAGCGGGAGGAGTCGGAGGTCAGCACCTCGTCGGCCAGGACCAGGTCCCCGCCGTCGCCCTCGGTGCCGAACTCGAACTTCGTGTCCGCCAGGATGATGCCCCGGTCCCGCGCGATGTCCCGGGCGCGGCCGTAGACCGCGAGCGTGGCCTGGCGCAGCCGGGCGGCGGTGTCGGCGCCGACCTCGCGGACCACCTCCTCGTACGACACGTTCTCGTCGTGCTCGCCCACCGCGGCCTTGGTCGCGGGCGTGAAGATCGGGGACGGCAGCTCGGAGCCGTCGGTCAGGCCGGGCGGCAGGGCCAGCCCGCACACGGTGCGGTCCTTCTCGTACTCCCGCAGGCCAGAGCCGGTCAGGTAGCCGCGGGCGACGCACTCCACCGGCAGCATGCGCAGCGGCGCGCACACCATGACCCGGCCCTCCCAGTCGTCCGGGGCGCCCTTGGGCACCTCCGTGGACCGCACGTGGCCGGGGACCAGGTCGGCCAGCTGGTCGAACCACCAGAGCGACAGCTGGGTCAGGACGCGTCCCTTGTCGGGAATCTCGGTGGGCAGCACCCAGTCGTAGGCGGAGATCCGGTCGCTGGCCACCATGACCAGGTCGCCGCTCTCGCTCCTGTAGAGGTCGCGCACCTTGCCGGTGTGCAGGTGCACCAAGCCCGGGACCTCCACCGGCTCGGGTTTCTCGACGAATCCGGACACACATCCTCCTGGTGGGTTTGTCCAACCCCCGTCCCCTGATTCTCCCGCACCGCGGAAAACCCGCCCGACACGGGTCCGGCGAACGGCCGTGCGGAGCGGGCGGCCGGGCCGCGGTTGGCGCTCCCGGCGGGCGGGTTCGGGGCGCGGGTCCGGGGCGCGGCGGGCGGTACGGGCGGGTCGGAGGGCGGAGGATCCGGGGTGCGTCCGTACGGGGTACGGCGGGCGGACGCGGTCCGCGTACGGCGGAGGGCGTACGGCGAGGAGGCCGGGCGCGGGAGCGGACGGGCGCCGGGGCGGACGGAGGGGCCGGAGGTGGCGGCCGGGGCCCGGGGCCGCCGTGCCCGTCCCGGGCCCCGGGGCCGCTGTCCCGGGGCAGGACCCGGGAGCCGCCTCCCGGGTCAGGGCCGGGGCGGAGCCGTCCCGGGCAGGCCCCGGGGGCCGCCGCGACCGTCGCGGGGCAAGGCGCGGGGGCGCCACCGTCCGGAGGCAAGGCCCGGGGCGCCGCCGGGCCCTACCTCGGGGCCCGCCCCGCCCCCGTCCTCAGATCCGCTTGCAGATGCGGTCCAGCAGGTTGGCCGTGGCCCGCTGGACGCGGGTGTCCGCGTGCCCGGGCCGGTCCAGGGCCGGGACCCACGCGAAGGTGCCGGCCGCGAACACCCACGCGCCGCTCGGCGCCCGGTACAGAGAGGTCTCCTGGTGCCGGAGCAGGCCCCGGCCGTCCTCGTAGGGCGAGTGGGCGAGCAGCACCCGCTCGGTGTGCTCGGGCAGGCACACCTTGGGGAAGTAGCGGTCGGCCCCGCCCGCGACCAGGTCCGGCAGCTCCTCCCCCTCCTCGCAGCCGGTGCCCTCCCACAGCCAGTGGCCGGCGTTGCGCACCACCAGCGGGCGCGGCTCGGGCACCCGGCCCGCGTACTGGATGCCCAGCAGCCGCTGCTCGGGCGCGGCCGCCTCCCGCCACAGCTCCGAGCGGCCCGACCGCCCCGAGCCGCCCGCGCGGCGCCGCTTGCGGCAGGTCAGCAGGCGGTCCGGGCCGTACGGGGACGGGGCGAGATCGACGCGCCAGTAGCAGGTGTTCGCGGACAGGAAGACCAGCGACGTGCCGCCGTCCCGGGCCTGCTCCACCGCCTGGCGCACCGACGCCGACCAGTACTCGTCGTGCCCGGCGAAGATCAGCCCCCGGTAGCGGGCCGGGTCCACGCGGCCCGCGTGCAGGTCGCGGGCCTCGGCGTACGCCAGGTCGTAGCCGTAGCGGTCGGCCCAGCGGACGAAGTCGTAGGAGTGGCCGACGTGCAGCGGCAGGCCCGCGCCCGCGTACGGCCGGTCGAAGGAGACCGTGACCGCCGCCTCGTCCTCGCCCAGCAGGCGGCCCTCCTCGTCCCAGGCGTGGTAGAGGCTGGCGCCGGTCCTGCCGTCCTCGGGGTAGAGGTTGTACGCCTGCCAGGTGATGTCCGGCAGCACCAGCAGCAGGTCGGCCGGGGCGAAGTCGCGGACCGTGAACGGCACGTGGCTGCGGTAGCCGTCGGCGCTGGTCAGCACGCCGACGTAGGCGCCGGTGGGCCAGTACGACGGGATCTGGAGCCGCCAGGACAGCCACCAGTGGTGGCAGGAGACCGTGCGGTCGGCGGTCAGCGGCGGCGGCTGCGCGATGCCGGACAGGCGCGGGCTGGTGTGCACCTTGGTGGCGCCGTCGCCGCCGTAGTGGCCGATCCGGTAGACGTCCACGGTGAACTGCTGGGGCGGGTCGACGTGCACCCGGAAGTCCAGCGCCTCGCCGGGGGCCACGGCCGAGGCGGACGCGAAGCCCTTGATCTGGCAGCGGACGTCGTCGGCGCAGCGCGGCCCGGGCAGCCGGGCGCGCGCGGCGGCGCCTGGCGCGGCACCCGGCGCGCGGTCCGGGCCGCCGTGG
>NZ_JAVSCF010000021.1:0-41879 GCF_031932565.1 Streptomyces sp. B1866 | reverse complement strand
GCCCGCCCCGGCCGCGTCCGCCCCGGCCGCGAGCAGCGCCTGCGGGGACAGGGCGGCCGCCGCCTGTACGGGCAGGCCCGCCGCCGCCAGGCCCGCCGCAGCGGTCTCGGCCAGCGGCACCCCGTACCGCGCGAGCCGCAGCGGCATCAGCGACTCGACGGGTGCCTTGCGGCGCCAGGCGCGGCCGTAGCGGGCGCGCAGCCGGGCCCGGTAGACCAGGCGGTCCTGCTCGAAGCGGATGACCTCGTCGTAACTGCGCAGCTCCCACAGCTTCATCCGGCGCCACAGCCGGAAGGTCGGCACCGGCGCGAGCAGCCAGCGGGCGATGCGCACCGACTCCATGTGCCGGTCGGCGGTGATGTCGGCGATCCGCCCGATCGCGTGCCGGGCCGCCTCGACGGAGACGATGAACAGCACCGGGATGACGGCGTGCATGCCGACGCCGAGCTTGTCGGGCCAGGCGGCGGCGCCGTTGAAGGCGATGGTGGCGGCGGTCAGCAGCCACGCGGTCTGCCGCAGCAGCGGGAAGGGGATGCGCAGCCACGTCAGCAGCAGGTCCAGGGCGAGCAGGACGACGATCCCGGCGTCGATGCCGATGGGAAATACGGCGGAGAAGCGGCCGAAACCCCGGTCGTGGGCGAGGTCGCGCACGGCGGTGTACGAGCCCGCGAAGCCGATGGCGGCGATCACCAGCGCACCGGTGACGACCACCCCGACCAGTATTCGATGTGTGCGTGTCAACTGCATCGCGGCCACCCGCGTTCCCTCCCGCCTTCGGCAACCGGCGGGCCCAGCCTGGCATACGCGTCAAGCCCCGTTGACACGAAGGGGCGGGATGACGGGCCGGGGGCGCGTGCGGCGGGCGGTGCGTTCACCGCGGGTACGGGCGTCCGCCGCCCGTCCGTACGCCCGCCGCCCGTACGCCCGCGTCCCCCGTACGCACGGGGTCTGACCGGGGCTCAGGCGCCGCCGGTCTCAGGAGTTGGCCCGCTCCACCGCCGCGAGCGCCTCCTCGGCCGCCGCCTGCGCGTCCTTCAGCAGCCGTGCCCCGTCCGGGGTCTTGGCGTCCTCGTAGCCCGCGCCGTCGAGTTCGACGGTCACCACCACGTTGGCGGCCCGGGCTATGACGGTCTGGTTGCGGAAGTCCTCGCCGTCCTTCTTGCTCTCGCCGCGCACCGTGCTCGCCGCGTCGCCGATGCCCTGGGCCTGGCCGGTGACGGCCTTTCGCAGGCCCTCGGCGGTGGCGGCCCGCTGGGCCTGCTCGGCGGCGTAGTCCCGCGCGCGCGTCTCGCCCGCGCCGAGCGCCGGGTCGGAGGGCAGCAGCCGCAGCGAGACGGTCAGCGACCGGTACTGGTATCCGTCCAGGCGGCTCCACAGGCAGCTGCCCGACTCGCCGGAGTCCGTCGTCGGCAGCGACTTGCCGTGCTTGCTGCCGTCTCTGGGCACCAGGCGGTCGACGGTCCTGGGCGGCAGCGCCGAGCAGGGCGCGGGCAGCTTGGCGTACTTCCCGGGCGCGAGGGTCGGCGAGGCGCTGGTGCGGCCCGGGGTCGGCGAGGTCTCGTCCGGGCCCTTGTCGTCCCCGCCCGAGCCGGACGAGCAGCCGACCGCGAGCAGCGCGGGCAGGCCGAGGACGGCGAGCGCGCGGAGGGCGCGGAGCGTACGGGACGTGCGGGGCAGTCGCGAGGGTGTGCGGTGCATGGGTCCTTCGCTTGTCGGGTCGGCGGCCCGGTCCGGGCGGCGGCGCGTACGGGTACGGCGCGTGCGTGTGTGTGATGCGGTGCACGCGCGGGCGGTGCTAGGTGCTAGGTGCCAGGTGCTAGTCGCGGAAGCGGTCGGCCAGCTTGCGGGCCAGGTCGCCCGCCTCGCCCTGCATGGACGCGCTGTCGGGGACGTGGCCTCGGTCGCTGGACCAGTGGCCGTAGGTGACGGTGACGAGCACGTTGGAGGAGCGGAAGACGAGGGTGACGTCACGGCCGGCGCCGGAGCGGCGGAGGGTGGGCCGGTCGTCGAGGTACGCCTCGTCGCCCAGGTCGCCCACGCGGCGCGGCGCGGTGGTGTCCGCGCCGTCGTCCCCGCCGTCGTCTCCGTCCCCGCCGTCCTGGTCCTGCCCGCCGCCGTCCGAGCCGCCCGTGGCGCCCGAGCCGCCCGTGGCGCCGCTCGCGCTCGGCGAGGGTCCGCCGGTGGCGCCCGCCGTACCGGACGTACCCGTCGGCGAACCGGAGGCCGGGGAGTCCGCGTCCGCGTCCGAGGACGAGGACGAGGACGAGGAGGACGGGGCCGGGCCGGTGCTCGGGGAGTCCGGGACGTGCGCGGCCGCGGCCTTCTTCTCGTACGTCTCCTCCGCGCGCTGCTCGTCGCTGACCGCCGGGTCGTAGGAGACCACGCGCTCGAAATCGAGGGTGAGGACGCGCGTGCCGTCCGGGGTCTGGTACTGCCAGCGGCAGCCGACGCGCCGGTCGCTGTCGTACGTCGGGGCGGGCCGGCCCGCGTAGACCTGGTCCTCCTCGTCCTCCGGCACGCCGGGCAGCAGGTCGCGCAGCGCGCCGCGGCGGACGGCGGCGCACGCGTCGGGCAGGGTCCGGTACTTGCCGGGCGGCGCGGCGGCCGGCCCGCCCGTGGTGGGGTCCACGCCGCCGTGCAGGCCGGAGCCCGAGGCGGAGGTGGTGCACCCGGTGAGCCCGGCGGCGGCCAGCCCGGCGGCGGCCACGGCGCCGAGCAGGGCGGCGGCACGCCTGGCGCTCAGGCGGCCCGGGGAGTACGTACCGCGCGGGGCTGGCTGCACTGTGGTCCGCGTCCTTTCCAACGGGTCGGGCGGGCTGAACGGTCCGGGCGGGCGGTGCCGGTCGGGCGGGCCGGGCGGCCCGGCGGCCTTCAGCGGCGGCGCGCCCCGGCCCCGGCCGGCGTCCTGCCCGGCGCTCCGCGCGCCACCCCGCCCGGCGCTCCGCGCGTCAGTCCGGCCGGGGTCCCGCGCGGGAGGTTCGGTGGAGCGGGCCCTACTTGCTGCACGTATGGCCGCGTCCCGCGGTTCCCCGGCGCGCGCCCGCGTGCCGCGCGCCGTACCGCGCGCCGCCCGGCCGCCGCCTCGTTCGTTCGTCATGGCCTGTGGCTCCCGTCGCGCCGGCGGTCAGCTCTCCGGGCGCGGCTCGCGGTGCACCTTGTGCTGGGCGGCCTGCGCGCGCGGGCGGACGACCAGCAGGTCGACGTTCACGTGGGACGGCCGGGTGACGGCCCAGGCGACGGTGTCGGCGACGTCGTCCGCGGTGAGCGGTTCGGCCACGCCCTCGTACACGGCGGCGGCCTGGGCGGCGTCGCCGCGGTAACGGTTCACCGCGAACTCGTCGGTCCGCACCATCCCCGGCGCGACCTCCACCACCCGCACCGGCTCCCCGCACAGCTCCAGGCGGAGGGTGGCGGCGAGGGCGTGCGCGCCGTGCTTGGCGGCCACGTACCCGCCGCCGCCCTCGTACGCGACATGGCCCGCGGTGGACGACAGCACGACCACCGTGCCGTCGCCGCTCGCGGTGAGAGCGGGCAGCAGGGCCTGCGTGACGTGCAGCACGCCGAGCACGTTCACCTCGTACATCGCGCGCCAGTCGGCGGGGTCGGCGGCCGCGGCGTACTCGGCGCCGACGGCCCCGCCCGCGTTGTTGACCAATACGTGAACGGGGTCCGGGTTCGCGCCGGAGGCGGTCAGGTGCGCCGCGAAGGCGTCGACGGCGGCCCGGTCGGTGACGTCCAGCGCGTACGCCTCGGCCTGCCCGCCCGCCGCGGTCAGCTCGGCGGCCAGCGCCTCCACCCGCTCCTTGCGGCGCGCGGCGAGGACGACGCGGAAACCCGCGGCGGCCAGCCGTCGCGCGGTGGCCGCCCCGATTCCGCTGCTCGCGCCGGTGACGACTGCGGTACGGGCGGTCATGGGGCCTCCGGTGAAACTCCTGGTGCCTGCGGGTGGCGTACGCAGCATATGACGGGCCGGCCGCGGCGGTCCGAGCCGCCACCCGCTGGGGGCCCGCCGCCGCCGGGCGCCGGGACGGCGGTTCGCGCGGGCGCGCGGGTGCCGCCGGGCGGCCGTCCGGCGGGTCTTCCGGCGCCCGGTGGCCAGCGTCCGGTACGCATCGGGTGCGGGCGGCGGTGAACGGTTCCGGCTTCGGCGTCTCCTGACAGAGCGTGAGCGAGTCGCGGCCGGTCCACCCCGGAAAAGGAAAAATAAAAACAATAACGAAAATCGGGATTGAGCCCGTGATTCCGGTGCCATAACCCGGACCTTGGGTTGACGCGGGGGGAGGACAGCCCGATGTCCGGTGCGAGCGGTGGCGTGCACGTCGAGGGCGGCGTCGACGGGCGTCCAGCGCGCCTCGTGCCGCACGACGACGCACCCGGGCCCGGCCTCGCGCGCCTCGGGCCCGGGCACGTTCACCGCGACCTTCCGCCCGCCTCCGCCGGCGGAGTACGGCAGCACGTACCCGGCGCGGGTCACCGTGCGCGACGACCCGGGCCGGGGGGCGACGCGCCTGTCCGTGACCGGCACCACCGCCCCGGCCGGCGACACCACCAGTCCCGTCACGCCGTCGGAAGGAGCCCCGACATGACGGCAGCCCACCATCCCGACCCCCACCCCTGCCAGGTGCCCGCCCGCCGCCTGCCCGGCGCGCCCGGCGCGGTGGTCCGCGCCGAGCAGGCGGCGGACGGGCCCGGCCCGGTCTCCGCGGCGGAGATGGCCGCGCTGCGCGCCGAGTTCGCGCGGGTACGGGCGCTGGTGGCGCGCGCCGCGCCGGGCGACGGCCGGGCCCTGGACCTGTTGCGGGAGCTGGAGGAGTCGGTCGCCGACCCCACACCCGAGGACCTGTCCACGATGGTGTACGTGCGGCGCTGGTTCACCCGCAACCGGCCCGCCCTCGCCGGGACGGTCACGTCCCTGATGGTCCACCCGGTGGTGGGCCGCCTGGTGGACGCGGCGGGCGGGGCGGTGGCCGAGGACTACCGGCGGCGGTTCGGCGTGCCGGGGCCGTAGCGGCGCCCGCGGCCCAGCCCTCCTCGCCCGGACGGACCACCACCACGCCACGGGCCCGCAGAGCACCGGCCGCCGCCTTCGTGCTCGGCCCGGGTTTCGGCGGCGTCGACCACGGGCTCAGCCCTGCGAGGCGGGCGCCCGCGGGCCGCGACGCGGCGACCCGCGCGTACCGGTCAGCCGCCCGTGGACCGTCCTGGCCTCACCACCGGCCGGGACGGTGTGCGGACCGGACCGCCGCTCCGGGCCGCGTCACCGCGGCTCGGGAATCTGCGTCGACAGGCAGAACGGGTGACCCGAAGGGTCCAGCAGCACCCGCCAGCGGTCCGGCGCCGGCTGGTGCGCCACCCGCCGCGCGCCCAGCGCGACGGCGGCCGTTTCGGCGGCGTCCAGGTCGGCCACGGCGACGTCCAGGTGGATCTGCTTCGGTACGGCGTCCTCGGGCCAGGACGGCGGCCGGTAGCCGGCCACGCGCGTGGCGACGAGGTAGAGGCCGCCGGCCTGGACGACCGTGAAGTCGTCCTGCTGGAACACCAGCTTCCCGCCGACCACTTCGGCCCAGAACGCGGCCAGAGGGCCAGGGTCGGCACAGTCCAGAGCCACGGACCTCAGTTGACCGATCGCCACGGCAGTCTCCTTTGTCGGGTGCGCCAACGGCCCCGCGACCCTAACCCGTTCGGCTCGCGCGGCGGCCGCGGGCGCGCCGGGCGGCTCGCGCGGCCGTATCGCCTCGGACACCGGCTGCCGGGCCGGCCCCAGCCGGGTACGGTCCAGCTCCGGCCGTACGCGATCCGGTCCCAGCCGTACGCGAGCCGTGCCCAGCCGCGCCGCCCCGATTCCCGCACGGCACACCGGCGGCGGCGCCCAGGGCAGGCGGCTCAGGCGCGCAGCGCGTGGACCGTCCCCGCGTCGTTGCCGACGAAGACCAGGCCNGGACCGTCCCCGCGTCGTTGCCGACGAAGACCAGGCCGTCCGCGGCGGCGGGCGAGGACTTCACGTCGGCCCCGGTGTCGTAGCGCCACCGCTGCGTGCCCGTCGCCGCGTCGACCGCGTACACGGTGCCGCTCTTGCTGCCGACGTAGACGACTCCGCCCGCGACCACGGGCGAGGAGTAGACGATGCTGCCGGCGGCGAACTGCCAGCGCTTCGCGCCGGTCGCCAGGTCCACCGCGTACAGGTGGCCGTCGTCGCTGCCCACGTAGACCGTGCCCTTGTCGATCGCCGGGGAGGAGCCCACCCCGTCGCCCGTGGTGAACTTCCACAGCCGCGCGCCGGTGCCGGTGTCCACCGCGTACAGGCTGCCGTCGTAGCTGCCCGCGCACACGGTGCGGCCCGACACGGCGGGCGAGGACTTCACCTCCGCCCCCGTCGCCAGCCGCCAGCGCCGCTCGCCCGTGGCCGCCTCGACCGCGTGCAGGTAGCCGTCCTTGGCGCCGACGTACACCGCGCCGCCCGCCACCACGGGGGACGAGCGAATCCAGCCGCCCGTACGGTACCGCCAGCGCGGCTTGCCGGTGCCGGTGTCGATCGCGTACAGGTGGCCGTCGTCGCTGCCGACGTAGACGGTGCCGCCCGCCACCACCGGCGAGGAGTTGACCTCGCCGCCGGTGTCGTAGCGCCACAGCTCCCGGCCGGTGGACGCGTCCACGGCGTGCAGGCCGTAGTCGGCGCTGCCGACGTAGACGGCGTTTCCGACGACGGCCGCGGCCGAGTAGACGCCGTTGCCGGTGGTCAGCCGCCAGCGGGGGGCGCCGGTCCGGCCGTCCAGCGCGTACAGGTTGGTGTCCCTGCTGCCGGCGTAGACCACGCCGTTCGCCGCCGTCAGGGCCCCCACCACCTGGCCGCCCGTGGCCGTCTTCCAGGCCAGCCGCGGCGCCGGACCCGTGGATGCGCCGCCGCTGTTGTCCTTGCTGCCGCTGTCGTGGTCGCCGTCGCCGCCGGTGTCGCGCAGGAGCCACCAGCCGCCGAGACCGGCGGCCGACGCGGCCGCGGCCCCGACGAGCCCGGCCAGCAGGCGGCGCCGGCCGACCGGGCGCGGCGCTGCCGGTACGGGCGTGACGTGCACCGAGCCGAGGTCGCCGGGCGGCGCCCCGGTACCGGTACCACCCATGGCGGGCGGCGCGCCGAAGCCCGTGGACGTGCGGTCCGGGCGCGGCCAGGGGGACGTGGCGGCGACATCACCGGTGGCCGGACCGCCGGTGCCGGGCGCGCCGGTGGCGGATCCGTTCGTACGTGGCGCGTCGGCGGCCGGCGCCCCCGTACGAAAGCCCGTACCCGTACCCGTGGCCGCACCCGTGCCGAAGCCCCCGCCCGTGGCCCCCGCACCCGAACCCGGCGGGCCGAAGACGCCCGACGGGGCGGGCTCGGGCGTGGGCGGGGTGGCGGGCGCGGTGACGGTCTCGGCGTGGTTGACGGCGTTGGCGAGGGAGTCGGGCAGCCAGCCGGTGCCGCGCAGGGTCGGTGTGGGCACCTGGCTCCGCGGCCCGTCCGCCCCGCCCGGCGCCGGCTCGGCCAGCTCCCGCAGCACCTCGGACACGTCCGGCCGGTCCGCCGGCTCCTTGGCCAGGCACCGCGCGATGACGGCCCGCAGCCCCTCGGGCAGCGCGGCGAGGTCCGGCGCCTCGTGGACCGCGCGGTAGCCGAGGACGGCGGCGGTGCCCTCCCCGAACGGCCCGGTGCCGCAGGCCGCGAAGACCAGCACGGCGCCCAGGCAGAAGACGTCCGTGGCGGCTCCCACCGGCTGGCCGGTGAGCTGCTCGGGGGCCATGAAGCCGGGCGTGCCGATGGTGAGCCCGGTGCTGGTGATGGCCCCGGCGCCGGACACCACCGCGATGCCGAAGTCGATGACGCGCGGACCGTCCTGGGCCAGCAGGACGTTCGAGGGCTTCAGGTCGCGGTGCACGAGCCCGGCCGCGTGGATGGCCTGAAGGGCCTCGGCCAGCCCGGCGCCCAGCACCCGCACCGACGCCTCCGGCAGGGGCCCGTGCCGGCCGACCGCGTCGGACAGCGAGAGCCCGGGCACGTACAGCGTCGCGAGCCAGGGCGGCGCGCCGTACGGGTCGGCGCTGACCACGGCGGCGGTGAACGCCCCGCTGACGGCCTGCGCGGCCGCCGCCTCCCGGGCGAACCGCGCGCGGAACCCCGGATCGTCGGCCAGCTCCGGCCGGATGACCTTCACGGCCACGGCCCGCCCGCCCGGGGAGCGCCCCAGGTACACCTGACCCATGCCACCCGCGCCCAGCCGGCCCGTGATCCGGTACGGACCCACCTGCCGTGGGTCACCGGCCGCCAACGCCTTCACTCTGTATGCCCCCCATTTCGCGGTCGACCGCCGTCGGCCGACGTCGCCGTCACCGCTCCAGGATGTCCGAAACCAGTCCTTACGACACTCTTATAGCCGTACCGGTTCCGATCGTTGGCGTGCTGTGACCGACCGCGGGGCCGGGCCGCCCGGGATCACGCGGCGTCCGGGCGGCCGAGCCCACGGAGGCTACTTGACGGCGCCGGCGGTGACGCCGCGGGTCAGGGTGCGCTGGAAGAGGAGGAAGAAGACGACCATGGGGACGACGCCGAGGAGGGCGGCCGCGCCCATGGCGGTGGGGTCGCTGGTGTACTGGCCCTGCATGGAGGCCAGGCCCAGGGGGACGGTCTGGTTGTCGTTGGAGATGAGCAGGACGAGGGGGTAGAGGAACTCGTTCCAGCTCCAGACGAAGAAGAACACGCACATCACCGACAGGGTGGGCCAGCTCATGGGCAGCACGATGCGCCAGAGGATGGTCCAGCGCCCCGCGCCGTCGAGGGAGGCGGCCTCGATGAGCTGGCGGGGGAAGCTGCTGTAGACGGAGGACAGCAGGTACGTGCCGAAGGCGCTGTAGGTGATGCCGACCAGGATGGTGTAGCCCAGCTTGCCGTCGTACAGGCCCAGCTCTTTGAACATGTAGTAGATGGGATAGACCAGGCCCTCCTGCGGCAGGACGTTGACGCCGAGGAAGAACACCAGGAAGGCGGTGCGCCAGCGGACCCGGCCGATGCCGAGGGCGTAGGCGTTGAAGAGGGCCAGGGCGACGGCGATGACGACGACGCCGAGGCTGGTCTCGACGCTGTTCAGGAGTTTCTGCGTGAAGTCGGTGCGCTGCCAGACGTCTTCGATGACGCCCCAGTTCCAGTGGGCGGGCCAGGACAGCGATCCGTGGGCGCGGTAGTCGTCGCTCGTCTTGAACGAGTTCAGCAGGATGATCAGGAACGGGGACAGGAAGGACAGGACGACGACGCTCACGGCGACCAGTACGGCCCAGGACGCGGGGGTACGGCGGGACGCCGGCGCGACACGGCCTCGGCGGAGGCGACCCGGGCGGGCGGCCTCCTTCCGGACGGCGCGGGCGGCGCGGGCGGAGGAGGCAGACGGGCCGGAAGAGGCAGACGGGCCGGAAGGGCCGGAGAAGGCGGAGCGGGTCGAGGCGGCGCGTACGCCCGCGGGCTGGGAAGGCGTGTCGGTGCTCATCGTCATCAGTCCTCGCGGGTCTGCCGGGTCAGGAAGGTGGCGGCGAGGACCAGCACCAGGAGGGTGATGGTGCTGGAGATCGCCGAGCCGTAGCCGACGTCGGCGCGTTCGAAGAAGTTCTGGTAGGCGAAGTAGGAGGGGACCAGGGTGGAGTTGCCCGGTCCGCCGCCGGTGAGGACGTAGATCTGGGCGAAGACCTTCAGCCCGGCGATGGTGGTGGTGACCAGGACGACGTAGATCTCGGGGCGCAGGAGGGGGACCGTGATCCGGGTGAAGCGCGTCCACCAGGCGGCGCCGTCCAGGTCGGCCGCCTCGTAGAGTTCCGGGTCGATGCGCTGGAGGCCGGAGATGAACAGGACCAGCGGGTAGCCCAGCTGCATCCACACCAGGACCGCCAGGACCACCCAGAGGGCCAGGTCGGGGTCGCCGAGCCAGTTCTCTGACAGGGACTTCAGGCCGATCTTGTCCAGGATGCTGTTGGCGGCGCCGTCGGGGGCGAGAATCCAGCCCCACATCAGGCCGGTGACGGCGACCGGGATGACCTGCGGCAGGTACAGGCCCGAGCGCAGCACGGTCACCACCCGGTCGCCGTGCTTCTTGCCGACGTAGTCGAAGAGCAGGGCGGACAGGAACAGGCCGAGCAGGGTCGGCGCCACCGCCATGCCGGCGATGACGAAGCCGATGTTGCGGAAGGACGCCCAGAAGTCGGCGTCGTCGAACAGACGGGTGTAGTTGTCCAGGCCGGTGAAGACGGGAGAGCCGATGCCCTGCCACTGGGTGAAGCTGTAGGCGAAGGTCATCACCAGCGGGACGGCGAGGAACAGCAGGCTCAGCAGCAGGCCCGGCAGGAGGAAGACGGCGTAGCCCCTGGTACGGGGGCGGCGTGAGCGGGTTTTCACGGGTGCTCCTTGGGGGGCGGGGCGGCGGCGCGGTCGGGGAGGGGCGCCGCCGCCCGCGATTCGGGTGCCGGGCCTTGTCGCGGGCCTGGCGGTTGAGCCGTCAGTGCCGGGTGGAGACGTACGTGTCGTAGGGCCCGGCGAGCTGGCCCAGGACGGACTTGGCGCTGGAGCCGTTCATGAGGTTCTGGGTGGCGGCGACGAAGGTGTCGTAGTAGCCGGGGACGGGCCAGTCGGGGTAGAAGGCGAGGCCGTTCGACTGCTGGTAGTGGTCGAAGGCGTCGATCAGCTGCCGGGACCTGGCGTTGGTGATCTGGTCGGGCCTGACGGCCAGCGGGACGTTGCCGCTCTCACCGATCAGCTTCTGGATCTTCTCCGACATGGTGATGTCGATGAAGTCCTCGGCCAGCTTCTTGTTCTTCGCCCGGGTGGGGACGACCCACTGGTTGCCGCCGGAGCCGAGCGTCATCCGGGCGCCGGGGTACGGGGCGACGGACCACGTGAAGTTCTTGATGTCGCTGGTCAGGCCGCCGAACCACCAGTTGCCGCTGACCATGATCGGGCGCTTCTGGGAGATGAACTGCTCGCTCATGTTGTTGCCCTTGAGCCCGACGTCCTTCTTGTCGAAGTAGCCCTTGGACAGCCACTCCTTGTACTTCTCGGCCGCCCACGTCCACTCCGGCCCGTGGAAGTCGACCTTGCCCTTGTACAGCTGGTAGTCGTCGACCCAGCTCTTGTCCGCCTTGGCCAGCGCCAGCAGGTACAGCCAGTGGGCGGCGGGGTATTCGTTGCCCGCGTTGGCGAGCGGGGTGACGCCGGCCTGCCTGAACTTCGCCAGGGCCGCCTCGAAGCTCGCGAAGTCGGTGGGCTTGGCCACCTTGTACTTCGCGAACAGGTCGTCGTTGTAGTAGGCGAGGACGAACTCGCCGTAGTTGGGCACGCCGTACCACTTGTCGCCGCCCATCTCCCCCTTGGCGTCGTAGCGGGCGGTGACGGAGGCGCTTTCGCCGATCTTCTTGTCCCAGCCGTGCGCGGTGACGACGGGGGTCAGGTCGGTGAGCAGGCCCTGCTTGGCGAGCAGCCCGGTGGTGGCGTTGCCCTTGTTGTACTCCAGGACGTCGGGGGCCCGGTCGGAGTTCAGGATCATCCCGGCGTTCTGCTGGATCTGCTCGAACGTCTTCCGCTCGAAGATCACTTTCACGCCGGGGTGGGACTGCTTGAACTCGTCGACGGCGGCCGACCACGCTCTGTCCAGGGCGCCGTTCTGGTCTTCGTAGTGCCACAGCCGGAGCGTCTTGCCGTCCCCGGAGCCGGAGCCGGAGCCGCAGGCGGTGGCCAGCGGGGCTATCAGGGCGAGGGAGGCCGCGGCCATCAGCAGGCGGCGGCGGGCGGGCCGGGACTGGGGAGCGGAGCGGTGTGTCATGGCGGTTCCTTGCGGGGGAGCGCTTGCGGGGAGTCCTGGCGCCTGAGGGGCAGGCGGTCAGGGGCTGGTGCGGCGGTGGACGCGTGCCTCCCACGGCCGCAGCGTGTGGTGGGTGGCCAGCGGCTCGGACGCGGGCACGTTGGCGATGAGGGTTGCGGTGCCCTGCCAGCCGTCGGGGACGGTGACGGGGACGTCGTGACCGGTGAAGTTGCCCAGCACCAGGAGCGCGGTGCCGGTGGCGGGGTCGGTGCGGGTGAAGGCGTAGACCCGCTCGTCGTCCGGGAGCAGCATCCGGAAGTCGCCGTCGGTGACGGCGGGCACGGTGTGGCGCAGGGCGATCAGGCGGCGGTAGTAGTGGAAGACGGAGTCGGGGTCGGCGAGCTGGGCCTTGGCGTTGACGCGGGTGTGGTCGGGGTTGACCGCGATCCAGGGGCGGCCGGCGGTGAAACCGGCGTGTTCGGTGGTGTCCCACTGCATGGGCGTACGGGCGTTGTCGCGGCCGCGGGCCCGCAGCCCGGCCAGGATCCGGTCCTCCGCCACGCCGAGGGCGAGCTGTTCGCGGTGGTAGTTGAGCGACTCGATGTCGCGGAGGTCGTCGACCGAGGCGAACGGGGCGTTGGCCATGGCCAGTTCCTCGCCCTGGTAGACGTACGGGGTGCCGCGGTGCAGGTGCAGCACGGTGGCCAGCATGGTCGCCGAGCGGGCGCGGGAGACCGGGTCGCTGTCGTCGCCGAAGCGGGACACGACGCGGGGCTGGTCGTGGTTGCTCCAGTACAGGCTGTTCCAGCCGGTCTCGGCCAGGCCGGTCTGCCAGCGGCCGAGGCTGCGCTTGAGGTCGGTCAGCCGCAGCGGCCGGGCGTCGAACTTGTCGGTTCCGTGGTCGAGGGCGACGTGCTCGAACTGGAAGACCATGTCCAGCTCGCGCCGGGCCGGGTCGGTGAACCGCCGCGCCTCGTCGATGGTGACGCCGGGCATCTCCCCGACGGTCAGGCAGGTGCGCGGGTACCGGGCGAACACCTCGCGGTGCATTTCGGCGAGGTATTCGTGGATGCGCGGCCCGCACGTGTAGTAGGGGCTGCCGTCGCCGTAGCGGCCGCCCTCGGGCACGGTGCCGTCGGGCAGGGCCGGGTCCTTGGAGATCAGGTTGACGACGTCCATGCGGAAGCCGTCCACGCCCCGCTCCAGCCACCAGCGCATCACCCCGTACACGGCCTGCCGCACCTCGGGGTTCTCCCAGTTCAGGTCGGGCTGTTTGGCTGAGAACAGGTGCAGGTAGTACTCGCCGCCGGCCTCGTCGAAGGTCCAGGCCGGGCCGGAGAAGAACGAGCCCCAGTTGTTCGGCTCCGCCTCCGGCGCGCCCGGCGGCAGGCCCCCGCGCGGCGGGCGCCAGATGTACCAGTCGCGCCGCGGGCCGGCCGGGCCGCCGTCGCGGGAGGAGGTGAACCAGGGGTGTTCGTCGGAGGTGTGGTTGACGACCAGGTCCATCACCAGCTTCATGCCGCGCTCGTGGACCGCCGCCAGCAGCCGGTCGAAGTCGGCCAGCGTCCCGAACAGCGGGTCGATGTCCTGGTAGTCGCTGACGTCGTAGCCGTTGTCGTCGTGCGGGGAGGGGTAGACCGGCGACAGCCACAGCACGTCGACGCCGAGCTGGGTGAGGTAGTCCAGCCGCTCGGTGATCCCCTGGAGGTCGCCGACGCCGTCCGCGTTGGAGTCGGCGAAGGAGCGCGGGTAGATCTGGTAGACCACCGCGTTCTTCCACCAGGCGGCGGTGTCGGCAGGAGTGTTCAGGGGCACGGCGGGACCTCGTGTCGGGAGGGCGGACGGCGGATGGGGGTGGACGGGGACCGGGGCGGGGAGACCGGGGTGGTCGCGGAGCACCGGAGACGGTCAGGACAGGGCGCTGCCGACGGCCTCGCGGATGACCAGGCAGGCCGCGCCGCGCGCCCACAGGTCGTGGGTGACGGGGTCGATGTGGATCTCGCAGTCGCGCGCCGCGTCGGAGAACGCGTGCGCTTCGAGCGACCGGGTCATGGCCGGGCCGAACAGGTCGTGGGCCACGGCCCCCTCCCCGGCGATGATGATCTTCTGAAGGTTGAGCAGGTTGCACAGGCCGGCCAGGCCCCGTCCGAGCGCGGTGCCGGCCTCGGCGAACGCGGCGCGCACGACCGTACGGGTGGCGGAGTGCTCGCCGCGGGCCAGGGCGATGGCCTCGGTGATCGTGGTGACGCCGGTGATGCCGGCGTCGTGCAGGTGACGCAGTACGGTCCGGTCGCCGGCCAGCGCCTCCAGGCAGCCGCGCCGCCCGCAGCTGCACATCGGCCCGTACGGATCCAGCGGCAGGTGGCCCAGCTCGCCCGCCATGCCGCTGGCGCCCCCGTACAGGCTGCCGCCCAGCAGCAGCCCGCAGCCGATGCCGGGCCCGACCGTCACGACGGCGAAGGAGTCCACGTCCCGGCCCTGGCCGAACCAGCGCTCGGCGACCACCAGGGTGTTGACGTCGTTGTTGACCGTGACCATCAGGCCGGTCGCCTCGGACAGCGGCCCGGCGACGTCGACCTTCGTCCAGCCCAGCAGGGCGGAGTAGCGGCAGACGCCGGCGGCGGAGTCGACGTGGCCGCTGACGCCGACGCCGACGCCCAGCACCCTGTCCGCCGCCGCCTGCGGGGCCTGGTCCAGCAGCCCCGAGGCCAGGGCGGCGGCGGCGGACAGGGCGGTCTCGGGGCCGGGGTCGTCGATCGGCCGCTCGTCCCTGGCCAGTACGTTGGCCGCCATGTCGGTGACCACGCCGGACACCTGCGCGGGACCGATCTTCATGCCGACCACGACGTGCTTGTCCGGGTTGACGTGCAGCAGCTTCTGTGGCCGGCCCCGCCCCTGCGGAGCGGCGTCCGTCTCGCGCAGGTAGTCGTGTTCGAGGAGCGGGGGCAGCATGCGGGTGACGCTGGAGGGCACCAGGCCCAGACGCTGGGCGAGCTGGGTGCGCGAGAGCGGACCGGCCGTGAGCACGGTGGCGAAGATCTCCGCGCGGGTCTGCTCGCTGATGAGATCCGAGAAGGGGATCGGCGAGGGGCTCATCCCAGTGCCTCCAGGCGTGAGTGACGCACCGTCAGAAGAGCGGGTCTCGTCAGACGGAGTGGACGTCGATGTGGTTCAGCGCTATCGAACCGCTGTCGCCGCCGGTGCGCATGAGCGTGACCAGGTTCTCGCCCGCGGCCAGCCGGATCCGGCCGCTGAGGGTGGCCCACGTGTCGCCGGTGGCACGGAAGCCGACCTGGCGGGGCGAGGTGACGACGGTGTGGTCCGGCTGTTCGGCGTCGAGGGTGAGCCGGGCCGCCTGCTCGGCCCGGTAGCGCAGGTCGAGGCGGTACGTACCGGCGCTCGGCGCCTTGACGGTGAAGGTGACCGACTGGTTCTCCCCGCTGACGCGGGCGTATCCCATCGCCTCGTAGCCGGACAGCGCGTTGCCGAAGCCGGCGCCGCCGCCCCAGGCCGCGAACGCCGCCTGGTAGCGGGAGCGGTCGGCGGGGGTGACGGTGGCCAGCAGGCAGCCGTGGGCCGGCAGCTCGGCGCGTACGGTGCTCAGCTGGCCCAGGTCCGCGTGCTGCCACACGTCCCGCACCGTGGCGGTGCCCTTGATGCCCAGCGTGGACAGGTCCAGGGAGCGGACGGCGGTGCCGTCGGAACGGTTGAACAGTGCGACCACCCAGCTGCCGTCGGGCAGCTGACCGGCCCAGCGCTCGGTGTCGCGGCTGCCGGGGTCGTCGGCGTAGGAGGTGCCGTTGCGGAAGTACGGCTTGCCGACCAGGCCCTGGTGGTGCAGGGCGAGGACCTCGGGGTTGGTGTAGGCCCAGCCGTGGTCGGCGATGTCGGCGTGGGTGTCGGCGATGGCCAGCGGGGAGCCGGCGATGGTCATCAGCGAGATGCAGGTGCGGCGCTCGTCGTCGTTGGCGAAGGTGTGCAGCCGCAGGAAGTCGCCGTCGAGGATGAGCTGGCCGCGCCCGGAGCGGTCGGCGTAGCCGGTGAAGCCGGCGAACGGGTTGAACCAGTTCGGCCACAGGTTCTGCCAGTCCTGCCGGCCGCCGCTGAGCCGGTCCCAGCCGCCGCGGTCGGCGTCGGCGTTGATGCGCACCATGTCGCCGTAGCGCACCTCCGCCTCGGCGTGCTGGAAGAGGTGCGGCATGACCAGGGACAGCTCCATGTCGTCCCCGGTGGCCTCGCTCATCCAGCGCAGCGCGGTCTCGTAGTTGGCGCGGCCGTGGGCGCGGTTGACGGCGCCGATGTTGGCGTCGCGGCCGTCCTCGTACCAGGACAGGAAGTCGACGCGCAGGTAGGGCACGCCGAGGTCCTTGAAGTACCGCACGTAGCCCTGCACGTACTCCTTGGCCCCGTCGCGGGTCACGTCGATCCAGTACAGGGAGTCGCCGCCGATCTCCGAGGCGAAGAAGTCGCCGTCGGCGACCAGGTCGGCGATCTTGACGTCCGGTCGGCCGACGACGGTCTTGCCGGTGTCGGCGACGGCGGCTTTGTGGACCCACAGGGGGTTGTAGTAGATGCCCAGGGTCATGCCGCGGTCCTTCAGGTACCGCGACCAGTAGGACCAGTCGTGGGTCCAGGAGTCGTTGTAGCTGGTGATGTAGCCGTGCTCGGTGGTCCTGGACGAGCCTTCGATCCAGCCGTCGGTGCAGGCCATGCGGTAGCCGTGCGGAGCGAGGTCGCGCGCCAGCCAGTCGATGTTGGCCTTCCACTCGCCCTCGGGGATCGGCGCGTTGTTCGGGAACGACCAGCCGTAGATGTTCCAGTACAGCGGCCCGGCCCCGGAGCGGGTGAACACGCTGTTGCGGCTGGCCACCGGCAGGGTCCTGGCCCGGCCCGGACCCGCGGGAGCCGCGGCCGTCCCGGCGGCGAAGGCATGGGGTGCGGTGGCCAGGGTCGCCAGGCCCGCACCGGCCGCGGCGCTGGATATCAGGGCTCTTCTGGAAAGTGCCATGGCGTGGCTCCATCCGTGGTGCGCGCAGGGTCGGAGCGGCTCGACCGGTTGCCTGCGGATGACGGGAGTGTGTCCCGGGCTGTTTTCGTGCGTCAAGGAAGAAAAAACCGCGTTACGCAACCGTGATGTGGATCACATGACGCTCAGGAGGGCCCGTGACGAGTGGGTTCGCGCCCCGCTGTGGGTCAAGTGGCCGCAGATCTGGCACATTTAGTTGAGTAGAAGAAGAAAATTGGGGACCTGATCCGGCCACTGTGCAGGCCATGGCTACCTGGCTGCCCGGGCTGGGCGAAGGCCAGCGGCGGCGGCCGCGGCGATCGGCGTACGCCCCGTCGTGGACCGCCCGCCGGTCGCCGATGCCGCCGCCGGGGCCGTGGCGTCGACGGCGGCGTCGGCGCCCCGCGGGGCCGCGGCGCGCACGCGGTCGGCCAGGCCCCGGCCCGTAGGCGACCGGGATCGCCCCCCTGGCGGACTGAGACCGGCCTTCAGCGGGCGCCTCATCGGCTCCCGGCCGGGTCGACGCGGACCGCGAATCCCCAGCTCAGGGCCACACCAGGCAGTACGGCTGGTGCCCCGCCTCGTGCAGCCGGTGTGAGAAGTCCTGCCACTCGTGCAGCGAGTGACGAGGGTGGGGCGCTGACCTGGGGGTTCGCTGGGGGTTGGCCGGTGACCAGCGAAAACGACCTTCAGTGGTCGACGCTGGTCACCGGCGTTTTCGGACCCCGTGTGCCCTGGATGTGCCCTCGGCGCGGGCGCTCACGGGGATCTACGGTCGGCAAACCAGGATGCCGCCGAGGCAGGTGATCGTGAAGGAGCCGCTTGTGGCGATGTCGGCGGCTACGAGGTCGTGGGCTCGGGAGACGGTTTCCTCGAAGGGGACGCCGCACTGTTCGGCCCAGGCTTCGTAGGAGGCGAGGTGGGCGACGACCGGTGCCGGGTCGGTGACCTTGACGATCCCGGGGAGTTCGCGCATGTGGATGTCGCTGAACGCGGCCCCGAGGAGAGCGGGGGCCTTTTCCAGGGAGAAGCGTGAGCTGAGGGAGACCCGGGCTGGTGCCTCGGGAATGCCGAGGACGTCCCCTGCGGCGCGCTGCCAGATCTGGTCCAGTTCCCGCTTGTCGGTGTCGCTGTTGGTCGATGCGATCACCATGCCGCCGGGCCGCAGGACGCGTGCCAGTTCCTCGATCGCGGCGGGTATGTCGGCGACGTGGTAGAGCATGTGCAGGGCCAGGACCGCGTCGGCCGTGTCGTCCCCGAAGGGCAGCGCGTGCGCGTCGGCGACCAGGACGGCCTTGTCGGCGAGGTCGGCCAGGATGCCTGCCGAGATGTCCATCCCCACCGTTCGCAGGTCCGGGCGGTCCTGGTGCAGTCGGCTGAGGAACTTTCCGTTGCCGCATCCGATGTCCAGCACGGTCCCGGACGTGCCGGTCAGCTCTTCGACGATGATCCCCGGCAGGTCGTACCGGGGCTGCTGCCACTGGTAGAGGGACTGGCGGGCGGCCAGATGGCGGCCGTCCGCGTAGGCGCTGCGTGTGAGGAGCTTCCGGTCGGCGACGGACGCGTTCTGCTCGTCGGTGTTGCTCGTCACGTGGTCGGCTCCGGAGGATTGGCGAGGACGGGGCGGGTGCAGGCTTCTCTGACATTGTCGCGAAGGCTCCGCACCATGGGCGAGCGAGCGTAGGTCGGTTCGGCGAGGTGGGCGCTCAGCGCGTGAAGGCGTTTGGAGATGCTCGCGGTGCGTCGGCCCGGTTCGACATCGAGTACGGCGGTCAGGGTTTCCCGGACGCCGTCGATGTCGCCGTTGACCAGGTGCGCGGTGGCGAGGTCGTGGCGGGCGGCCTGGAGGTCGCCGAACGAGCGGTCCTGCCGTGGCGCGGACTCGTACAGGGCGATGGCGCGGTTCACTTGCGGTCGGCCGCCTACCGTCAGCAGTGCGGTCCCGGTGTAGGTCCACTGCTTGGCTTCGGGAAAAGTGAATACCCCGGGCAGATCCGAGTTTGCCGTGCAGGCGCTTCTGGCGTCCTTGGCGGCTTCGAGTGAGCGAAGCGCTCGTGGGGTGTCCCCGAGGGCCGCTGCGGCCCGGGCTTCGAGGCTCAGGAGGCGAGCCGCGATGGTGCCACTGTCGGCGTACGGCAATCCAGCCTTGGCCACGTCTGCGGCCTGGGCGTAGTTCTCCTGCCAGTAGGCGATCAGCGACTGGACGGACCTGACCCAGGCGCGGAGCCCGTTGTCGCCTGCGGACTCGGCGCACCTCCAGACCATACGGGAGTGGGTCGCAGCCGCGGCGTACTGGCCGAGGTCGAGGGCCACATGGGTGGCCAGGCCGCAGAGGCGGCCCGCTGCCAGGTACAGGTGAGCGGTCTGGTACGGGTACTGGCGCCCGCCCAGCAGCTCGAACACCGCTCGCCGGAGCCGGCTGATGTCCTGGAAGATCTCAACCACGGGAGTGCAGACGTAGTCCGTCGCGAGTCGGACGATGTCGGCGTCGAGTTGCTCCAGCAGGGTGTCGTCCACATTGGACGCGCTGGCGAAACGGAGAAACAGAGCCCACTCCTGGGAGTCGGCCGCCACGGCTACCGCGATTACGTGGGCGTCCTGAGTCGGCTGAGACCTGCTTCGTCGTCGTCGCCAAGGCCGACCGCCTCGCGGTCACCCCGCAAGGGCACCGGCCTGCCGCCCCCGCGTCCGGCTTACGGCCACACCAGGCAGTACGGCTGGTGCCCCGCCTCGTGCAGCCGGTGGGAGAAGTCCTGCCACTCGTGCAGCAGCTGGTAGACCGCGAACGCGTCGCGCGGGCCGCCGCGGTCGGGGACCGTGGACCAGATGAAGGCCGCCGCGCCGACCGCCTCCTCGCCGATGCCGCGGAGCGGGTCGACGACCGTCATCGGCAGCTTGACCACCGCGTAGTCGGGGTGGAGGACGACGAGCTCCAGGGGCGGGACGCGGTGGAGGGGTATGCCCTCGAAGCCGGTGAGGACCATGGCGGCCATCGTCTCCGGCTTGATCTTGGTGAACAGGCCGTGGCCGAGTTCGTCGCCGCCGAGCTCCTCGGGGCGCATGGAGATGGGGACCCGGGCGGCGGTGGCACCGTCGGGAGCGCCGAAGTACTTGTACGTCACCCCCATGCGGCCGCCCCTGCCCCTGCTCGCCCCGGAGGCGTCGTCGCGCCGATGGCGGCCGGGGCGGGCACGCTCAGGACCCCGGTCGTCGGTCCCTTCACCCAGTTCGCCACCGCGATGCATATCTCCACCCGACCACTCGCGGCCCCCGCCGCGCAACCCGATCATCGTGTCAGAGACCTCCCCCGTGCCAGGGCTGCGAAACGCCCGTCGGCGCGAGTGGTGTCCCCTCTGCCACCATGGTTTGCGTGACTCGTCCGTACGTACCACCAGTTTCGCAGACACCTGCGGCCGCAGGTGGACCGTGAGGGAGGATTTCCGCGTCACTCGTTCGATGTAACGCCAGCCGCCTCCCGGGGCAGGGGGCGGGCCCGGGCCCGTTTCGTCCGGGCCCAGGGTACGTTCCCGGTGGCGGCCTCCGTCGCGCGCCCCCGCCGCCGTCGGGCCGGAGCCGTCAGCCCGCTGCCCGCCGCCGTCCAACGCCTCCATCATCCCAGGTCAGGACCACCGTGCCGTATCCGTATGAAGCGCCAGCCTCTCAGTCCCTGTTCGACCGCGCGACCGCCGTCACGCCGGGCGGGGTGAACTCGCCCGTCCGCGCCTTCCGGGCCGTGGGCGGTACGCCCCGGTTCATGGCGTCTGGTTCCGGTCCGTACCTCACCGATGCCGACGGCCGGGAGTACGTGGACCTCGTCTGCTCCTGGGGGCCGATGATCCTCGGCCACGCGCACCCGGAGGTGACCGCCGCCGTGCAGGCCGCGGTCGCGCGCGGGACGTCGTTCGGGACGCCGGGGGAGGGGGAGGTGGCGCTGGCCGAGGAGATGACGGCCCGCGTCGGGCCGCTGGAGCAGGTGCGGCTGGTGTCGTCCGGCACCGAGGCGACCATGTCGGCGATCCGGCTCGCGCGCGGGTTCACCGGGCGGCAGAAGGTGGTGAAGTTCGCCGGCTGCTACCACGGGCACGTGGACGCGCTGCTGGCCGCGGCCGGGTCCGGGGTGGCGACCTTCGCGCTGCCCGACACCCCCGGCGTCACCGGCGCCCAGACCGGGGACACCGTCGTGCTGCCGTACAACGACCTCGACGCCGTACGGGCCGTCTTCGCCGCCCACCCCGGCGAGATCGCCTGCGTGATCACCGAGGCGTCGCCGGGCAACATGGGCGTCGTGCCGCCGCTGCCTGGCTTCAACGCCGGGCTGAAGGAGCTGTGCGCGGCGGATGGGGCGCTGTTCGTCTCCGACGAGGTCATGACCGGGT
The DNA here is from genome assembly GCF_031932565.1 of Streptomyces sp. B1866. Classification (NCBI taxonomy): domain Bacteria; kingdom Bacillati; phylum Actinomycetota; class Actinomycetes; order Kitasatosporales; family Streptomycetaceae; genus Streptomyces; species Streptomyces sp. B1866. Next base: position 20,694 of record NZ_JAVSCF010000021.1, on the reverse strand, counting down.
TCCGGGTCTCGCGAGCCGGGTGGTACGGGGTCGAGGGCGTCCGTCCCGACCTGATGACCTTCGGCAAGGTCATGGGCGGCGGCTTCCCGGCCGCGGCCTTCGGCGGGCGCGCCGACGTGATGGCGCACCTCGCGCCCGCCGGGCCCGTCTACCAGGCGGGCACCCTGTCGGGGAACCCGGTCGCCACCGCCGCCGGGCTCGCGCAGCTGAGGCTGCTGGACGACGCCGCGTACGCGCGTCTGGACGCGGTCTCCGCCGAGCTGCGCTCGCTGGTGGGCCGGGCGCTGGCGAAGGAGGGCGTGCCGCACCGGGTGCAGGCCGCCGGGAACATGTTCTCCGTCTTCTTCACCGACGGCGGGCCGGTCGTCGACTACGACCGGGCGCGGGCCCAGGACCTGCACCGCTTCACCGCCTTCTTCCACGCGATGCTCGCCGAGGGCGTCTACCTGCCGCCGTCCGCCTTCGAGTCCTGGTTCGTCTCCACCGCGCACGACGACCGCGCCCTGGAGCGGGTGGCCGCGGCGCTGCCGGGGGCGGCGCGGGCCGCCGCGGAGGCGTCTGAATGATGGTGCGCATGAATGATGCGAGGGATCAGAAGAACGCTTTCGGGGGCGACGGGGAGATCACCGTCGTGCACCTCGTGCGGCACGGCGAGGTCGAGAACCCCGAGGGCGTCCTGTACGGGCGGCTGCCCGGCTACCACCTGTCCGAGCTGGGCCGCCGGATGGCCGACCGGGTCGCCGACCACCTCGCCGCCCGCGACATCACGTACGTGGTCGCCTCCCCGCTGGAGCGGGCCCAGGAGACGGCCGAGCCCACCGCCAAGGCGCACGGGCTCGACGTGGCCGCCGACCCGCGGCTGATCGAGGCGGACAACGCCTTCCAGGGCAAGACCTTCGGCGTCGGCGACGGCGCGCTGCGCCGCCCCGCCAACTGGAAGCTGCTCACCAACCCCTTCCGCCCGTCCTGGGGCGAGCCGTACCTCGACCAGGTGGTGCGGATGATGGCCGCCCTGGGCGCCGCGCGTGACGCCGCGCGCGGCCACGAGGCGGTGTGCGTCAGCCACCAGCTGCCGATCTGGGTGGTGCGCTCCTACGCCGAGGGGCGGCGGCTGTGGCACGACCCGCGCAGGCGGCAGTGCACGCTGGCGAGCCTGACCAGCTTCACCTACCGCGGCGACGAGATCGTGTCCGTCGGCTACAGCGAGCCGGCCCGCGACCTGGTGCCGCCCCACCTCCTGCCGGGCGGGCGGCCGCGGCGGGGGAAGGGGCAGGCGGGGCAGGGGAAGAGCTTCGGGGCCTGAGGGAGGGCGGGCCTCCGGGCCCGCTTCCCGTTGCCTGCTCCCGGGCCCGCTCCCCGGGCTTGCCCCCCGGGTCCGCTCCCTTCCCTTCCGTAGTGGGATTTCCACCCTCTGTCGCGGATTTTCCGCCATCCCCTGCCGTTCCGTCATCGCTCCGCCGATTCCCCCTGTGCGCCGGAACCTCCGCGTCCACTCCGCCATCTTCCATATCGCCACGGTGCATATGCCTCGGGCAGGGTCAGCACGGCGAGTACGGAGTGGGAACGGTATGCGCGACATCAGCCGGCGGGGGATTCTCGGCCTGGGCGCGGGCGCGGCGGCGGCGCTGACCGCCGCCGGCTGCTCAGGGTCCGGCTCGGGGCCCGGCCACGGCGGGGGAAAGGGCGGGGCGCCGGAGCCGAACGGCGGCCGTCCGGAGCGTACGGTGCAGGCGGCGCGGCCGATCGGGGACGGCTCCACCGCCGACACCGGCCCGCAGCCGCACCAGCCGCCGCCCCCGGAGCGGCTGGCGCCGGGGCAGAAGCCGCCGCAGTTCGTGGTCTTCTCCTGGGACGGCGCGGGCGAGGTCGGCAACGGCCTGTTCCCCCGCTTCCGCAAGCTGGCCCGCGACCACGGCGCGGCCATGACGTTCTTCCTGTCCGGGCTGTACTGCCTGCCGGAGTCGAAGAAGTCGGCGTACCGGCCGCCGAACAACCCGGTCGGCGCCTCCGACATCGGCTACCTCACCGACGCACACGTCCGCGAGACGCTGAAGAACGTGCGGCTGGCCTGGCTGGAGGGCCACGAGATCGGCACGCACTTCAACGGTCACTTCTGCTCCGGCCGCGGCTCGGTCGGCCGCTGGACGCCCGCCCAGTGGCGGTCGGAGATCGAGCAGGCCGTGTCGTTCGTCACGAGCTGGCGTACGAACACCGGCTTCACCGACCTCGACCCGCTGCCCTTCGACTACCGCGAGGAACTGGTCGGCGGCCGCACCCCGTGCCTGCTCGGCCAGGACAGCCTGCTGCCCGCGGCGCGCGGCCTCGGCTGGCGGTACGACGCGAGCTCGCCCGGCGGGCGCCAGGTGTGGCCCGGCAAGAAACGGGGCATATGGGACTTTCCGCTCCAGCAGATACCTTTCCCCGGGCACTCGTTCGAGGTGTTGTCCATGGACTACAACATGCTGGCGAACCAGTCCATCCGCACCACCCAGGCCCCGCCCGCCCACCACCCGCGCTGGCGCCGCCAGGCCACCCAGGCGTACATCGCCGGCTTCCAGCGGGCGTACGAGACCAACCGGGCGCCCTACTTCATCGGCAACCACTTCGAGCGCTGGAACGGCGGCATCTACATGGACGCCGTCGAGGAGGCCCTGAAGCACATCGCCGACGAGCGGCACAAGGACGTGCGCCTGGTCTCCTTCCGCCAGCTCACCGACTGGCTCGACGCGCAGGACCCGGACGTCCTCGCCCACCTGCGGACTTTCGAGGTGGGGCGGGAATGGGCCCCGGCCGCGTGACGGGCGCGGCGGAACGCGGGGAAGAAGGCGTGCGGCGGCCGGACGCCCCCGAGGGGGGCGCTGAAGAACTGTCCGAGCCCCATGCGAAACTTTTCACATGAGTGCCGACCACGCCTCACGACGCCCCGCGATCCGCCGGCGCGAACGCGCCCGCGTACCCGGCGGCGCACCCGGTAGCGCACCCGGTAGCGCAGCAGGCAGCGCCCCTTGCGGTACGCCCTGCGGTGGCATCCCCAGAGGCAGCCGCCGCGCCGCGGCGGCCACCGCCGTCCTGGCCGCCGCGGCCCTGGCCCTGACCGCCTGCGGGGGCGGCGTCTCCGGCGGCGGGGGCGGCACGGGCTTCGTGAGAGGCAAGGGCGGCGTGGACACCGTCGCCCCGGGCAAGCGCAAGGCCGCCCCGCGCATCGAGGGCGAGACCCTTCAGGGCAAGCGGCTGAACCTCGCCGACTACAAGGGCAAGGTCGTGGTCCTCAACGTGTGGGGCTCGTGGTGCGCGCCGTGCCGCGCCGAGGCGGAGAACCTCGTCACGGTCGCCAAGGACACCGCCGCCGACACCCGGTTCGTGGGCATCAACACGCGCGACTACGGCAAGGCCAACGCGACCAGGTTCGAGAAGGAGTTCGGCGTCCCGTACCCGAGCCTGTACGACCCGAACGGCAAGCTCATCCTGCGCTTCCCCAAGGGCAGCCTCAGCCCGCAGGGCATTCCCTCGACTCTCGTCCTCGACCGCCGGGGAAGGATCGCCGCCCGCTCCCTGGCCGCGCTCAGCGAGGACCGGCTGCGCGGGATGCTCAAGCCGCTGATCGCGGAGAAGTGACCCGAGCGTGATCGCACTCGCCGCCGCCACCGGCCCCAACCAGACCGTCATGACCGGCGCCCTGCTGCTCGCGCTGCCCGTCGCCGTGCTCGGCGGCCTGGTGTCGTTCTTCTCGCCCTGCGTGCTGCCGCTCGTGCCCGGCTACATGTCGTACGTCACCGGCGTCACCGGCGCCGACCTGGCCGAGGCGCGGCGCGGCCGGATGGTGGCCGGGGCGTCGCTGTTCGTCCTCGGCTTCAGCGCCGTCTTCGTCTCGGGCGGGGCCCTGTTCGGGAACTTCGGCCTGACCCTCCAGGAGCACCGCGACACGCTGACCAAGGTCCTCGGCGGCGTCACGATCGTCATGGGCCTGGCCTTCATGGGCCTGCTCGGGCGCTTCGGGCAGCGGGAGTTCCGCTTCCACGTCCGGCCCACGATGGGCCTGGTGGGCGCGCCGGTGCTCGGCGCGCTGTTCGGCGTCGGCTGGACGCCGTGCCTGGGCCCGACCCTCGCCGCCGTCACCTCCCTGGCGTTCAACCAGGCCAGCGCCGGGCGCGGCGCGCTGCTCACGGCCGCGTACTGCGCCGGGCTCGGCCTGCCGTTCATCGCCGTCGCCGTCGCCTACCGGCGCGCGCTCGGCGCCTTCGGCTGGGTCAAGCGGCACTACGCGTGGGTGATGCGGACCGGTGGGGGCATGCTGATCGCCCTCGGCGTTCTGCTGCTGACCGGGGTCTGGGACACCATGATGAGCGACACGCAGTCCTGGGCTCAGCGCTTCAATGTTGGGATCTGATCCATGTCCACCACCGAAACCGGCTCCGCCCCCGCCGACACCGGCGCGGGAGACGCGGCGGACGCGGCAGCAGACGCGGGCCAAGCGGCCGAGGGCCAGGCGGCCGACCAGGGCCAGGTGGCCGACGCGCGGGAGCTGGGCGCGGCCGGGGCCCAGCTGTCGACGGCCCCCGCCGAGGACGTCCACGTCCCCTCCCTGGGGCCGCTCGGCTGGGCCCGGTGGTTCTGGCGGCAGCTGACCTCCATGCGGGTCGCCCTGCTGCTGCTGTTCCTGCTGTCGCTGGGCTCCATCCCCGGCTCCCTGATCCCGCAGACCCGCACCGACCCGGTCAAGGTCGAGGACTTCAAGGACCGGCACCCGGACCTCGCGCCGGTCTACGAGAAGCTGGGCCTGTTCCACGTCTACAGCTCGGTGTGGTTCTCGGCGATCTACATCCTGCTGTTCGTCTCGCTGGTCGGCTGCATCGTGCCGCGCACCTGGCAGTTCGTCGGCCAGCTCCGCGGCCGCCCGCCGGCCGCCCCGCGCCGCCTGACCCGGCTGCCCGCCTACACCACCTGGACCACGGACGCCGACCCCGGCCGCGTACTGGACGCCGCGCGGCAGACGCTGGCCGGCCGCCGCTTCCGGGTGCACCGGCACGGCGACGCGGTCGGCGCCGAGAAGGGCTACCTGCGCGAGGCGGGCAACCTCCTCTTCCACGTCGCGCTGATCGTCATGCTGGTCGCCTTCGCGGCCGGGCAGCTGTGGAAGTCCGAGGGCGGCAAGCTGGTGGTGGAGGGCGAGGGCTTCTCCAACACCCTGACCCAGTACGACGACTTCACGTCCGGCGCCCTCTTCAAGGCCGAGGACCTCGACCCGTTCGGCTTCCAGCTCGACGGCTTCTCCGCGAGGTACGAGCGTACGGGCCCCAACCGCGGCACGCCGCGCGAGTACCGCGCCCACGTCACGTACTGGAAGGGCGCCGACGGCGCGCGGAAGAAGAAGGACATCCAGGTCAACAAGCCGCTGAAGGTCGGCGGCTCCAAGGTCTTCCTGCTCTCGCGCGGGTACGCGCCGGTCGTCACCGTACGGGACGGATCCGGCCAGATCGCCTACCAGGGCGCCGTGCCCTTCCTCCAGCAGGACAACAACCTCACCTCCTCCGGCGTGGTGAAGGTGCCCGACGCCCGCGACCGGAGCGGAAGGAAGGACCAGCTCGGCTTCCAGGGCTTCTTCGTGCCGACCTTCATCGGCGGCCAGTTCGGGATGTTCTCCCAGTTCCCGGCGCTGGACAATCCGGCGCTTTTCCTCACCGCCTTCCACGGCAGCCTGGGCCTGGACGGCGGCACGCCGCAGAACGTGTACCAGCTCGACACCTCGCGGATGAAGCAGTTCAAGGACGCCGAGGGGCAGAACTTCGCCCGCAGGCTGGTGCCCGGCGAGACCATGACACTGCCCGGCGGCGCCGGGACGCTGCGGTTCGACGGCGTCCGGCAGTGGGCCAGCTTCCAGATCTCCCACCAGCCGGGCAACGGCTGGGCGCTGGCGGGCGCGGTGGCCGCGCTGGCGGGCCTGGCGGCGTCGCTGTTCATCCGGCGGCGGCGGGTGTGGGTACGGGCCGTGCCGGACGGGGCGGGCGGCACCCTGGTCGAGATGGGCGGGCTCGGGCGCAGCGAGTCGGCCCGGCTGCCGGAGGAGATCGGGGACCTGGCGCTGGCGGTGCAGGCGGAGGTGCCGCCTGTGCCCGTACGGGAGCCGGAGCCGGACCCTGGGGCCGGGCCGGGGGCCGACGCCGGGCCGGAGCCGGAGACCGACGCCGGGCCGGAGCCGGGGGCCGGGCCCGGGCCGGAGGCCGACGCCCGGCCCCGGCCGGGGGCCGACGCCCGGCCCCGGCCGGAGGCCGCCCCCGGGCCGGAGCCGGCGGGGCCCCAGGAGGAGGATGTCCCCGAGGGGGAGGACACCCCCGCCCGAACGGACCCGTCCGAGCCGTCCGGTCCCGCACCAGCCGCTGATCCCGCCGACCCGTCCGAAGGAGCGCGCGCGTGAGTCTCGCTGCCGCAACCAACGAGAACCTGGCCCACGTCAGCAACGTGCTGATCTACTCGGCCATGGCGGTCTACGCCCTCGCCTTCATGGCGCACATCGCCGAGTGGGCGCTGGGCAGCCGCAGCAAGGTCGCCCGCACCGCCGCCGCTCTGACGGCCCCCGACGCGGCGGCCCCCGCCCCGGCCACGGTCACCGTGCGGACGGCCGGCGGCGGCACCACCGTCCTGGAGCGGCCCAAGGTCGTCACCCGCTCGGCGGTCGGCAGCCGCGACGTGCCGGACGGCCCGGGCGCGGCGGGCGGCAGCGAGCAGGGCGACCTGTACGGCCGGATCGCCATCGGCCTGACGGCCCTGGCCTTCGCGATGCACGTGGGCGGGGTGCTCAGCCGCGCCCTGTCCGTGCAGCGCGCCCCCTGGGGCAACATGTACGAGTTCTCCACGACCTTCTCCGCGGTCGCGGTGGCCGCGTACCTCTCGCTGCTCGCGGCGAAGAAGAACCTCCGCTGGATCGGCCTGCCCCTGGTCACCACCGTCCTGCTCGACCTGGGCCTGGCGGTCACGGTGCTGTACACCGACAGCGACCAGCTGGTGCCCGCGCTGCACTCCTACTGGCTGTGGATCCACGTCTCCTGCGCGATCGTCTCCGGCGCGGTCCTCTACCTGGGCGCGATGGCCACGCTGCTGTACCTGTTCCGCGACCGGTACGAGGAGAAGACGGCGGCCGGAAAGGACCCGGGCCGACTGGGGAACGTGCTCCAGCGGCTGCCCGCCGCCGCGTCGCTGGACAAGTTCGCCTACCGCGTGAACGCCGCGATCTTCCCGCTGTGGACCTTCACGATCATCGCGGGCGCGATCTGGGCCGAGGCCGCGTGGGGCCGCTACTGGGGCTGGGACCCCAAGGAGGTCTGGGCGTTCATCACCTGGGTCGCGTACGCCTGCTACCTGCACGCGCGGGCCACGGCGGGCTGGAAGGGCCGCAAGGCGGCGTACCTGGCGCTGATCGCCTTCGGCTGCTTCCTGTTCAACTACTACGGGGTCAACATCTTCGTGGGCGGCAAGCACTCGTACGCGGGGGTGTGAGCGGGCGGCCACTGTCAGCAGCGGGTCTTAGACTTGAGCACGACGGATGGGAGGTGTCCGGATGACCACCGCAGTGGACTCGGCAGCCCTGGACGAGATGTTCGCGGCCATTGAGCGGATGAACGTGCCCGCGGACTACCGCGTGGAGATCGTCGAGGGGGAGATCGTCATGAACCCGCAGCGCAAGGTCCACTCGGTGATCATCCGGAAGCTGACGCAATCACTGGAAGACGCCTTCGGCAGGGACGCCACCATCCTGTGGGACGTGCGGATCGACTTCCCCGGAGTGCTCAACGGATACGTGCCCGACGTGGCGTACATCGCAGAGGGCGCGGAGGAAGACGAGCACGGCAACCACGACTACCGGGATGTCCAGTTGATCGCCGAGGTCGTCTCGCGCGGCAGCCGCCGGGACGACTACGACGCCAAGCTGAAGGTGTACGCCGAGGCCGGCGTGCCGACGTATGTCATCGCCGATCCGAAGACGGGCCTGGTGCACGTCTTCCACGCGCCGCGCGACGGCGTGTACACGGACGAGTCGACCTACACCTTCGGCACCAAGTTCACGCTGCCGTTCCCGGACGTCACGATCGACACCGCCAAGTGGCCCCGCGACTGACCCGCAGGGCCGTCCGCCCGCGTCAGTCCACGCTGATCGCGTCCAGCTTCGCCCGCAGGTACACGTGCGAGTCCACCGGCTCGTACGCCACCCGCCCCTTCGGCGCGGGCAGGGAGGCCACGCGGGTGCCCGGGTCGCACTCGTAGAAGTACACCAGCGACATCAGCTCCTCGGACGGCGCGTCGAGCGGCGGCGGCAGCACGCGGTGCCGTCCGGAGCGCCAGCGGTCGCCGGTCCAGCGGGCCATCAGGTCGCCGATGTTGACGGTCAGACCGTCCGGGTGCCAGGGGGCGTCCTCCCAGCCGCGCGCGTCGGTGTACACCTGGAGTCCGCCGCGACCCTGCTGGCGGTCGAGCACGGTGACCGTGCCGAAGTCGGTGTGCGGGCCGATGCGAAACTGGCCGGGCTGCGGCGCGCCGACCCGGTCGGTGCCCGGATACCAGTTGATGTTGAAGCCCCAGGTGGGGTGCCCGGTGTGGCGGGTGAAGAAGTCCAGCGGCTCGCCGAGGGCGGCGGCCAGCAGCTCCAGCAGCTCGTCCGACAGCTCCCGCATCCGCGCCAGGTAGGCGGCGGCCAGCCGGCGCAGGCCGGGGACCTCCTCGGGCCACACGTTCGGCCGGAACCACTCCTCGTCCACCGCCGGGACGCCCGTCGGCTCCTCCGCGGCGCACGACCAGGACTCCTTGAGGTCGGGCGGGGTGTGCGTGCCCTCCGCGTACCCGTTCGCCTCCGCACCCGGCCCCAGCCAGCCGCGGCCGCCCACCCGCACCGCGTACGGCTCCTTCACGGCCGCCGGCAGGTGGAAGAACGCGCGCGCCGCGTCGCGGATGCCGCTGCGCAGCGACGGGTCCACGCCGTGCCCGGTGACCAGCAGGAAACCGGCCGTCTGGAGCGCGCGGTCGACCGTGCGGGCGATCTCCCCGCGGGCGGCCAAACCGCCGGTCCGCCACGGCGTGAGGTCGATGGTGGGGACGGTGGGGGTGGTCGTCTCGCTCATGCGCCCTCCGCCGCGAGTCCGGCCTGCGGCTCGGCGGCCGCCGTCGCGAGCACGGCCCGCGCGTGCGGTTCTTCGTTACGCCGCTGCCGCGGCGGCATCAGGTCCATGACCCCAGCCTTCCCCGCCGGGGGCGCCGGGGCAACGCGGCGGGGTCAGGGGTTCAGCGGCGGCTCACCGCTCTGCACAGCGGTGACGAACGAGGACCACGCCGGGGTCGGGAACACGAGGGCGGGGCCGTCGGGGTTCTTGCTGTCCCGTATGGGGACGGCGCCGGGGTAACCGTCGGCGACCTCGACGCATTCGGCTCCCTGACCGTTGCTGTAGCTCGACTTGCGCCAGGAGACCAGGGCGGACGCGTCGCTGATTCGCTCAGCCATCATTGCCGTACTCTTTCCGGTAAGCGCGGATAAGCTCCAGGCTCTCGTCCTTGGGCAGCGCCTTGGAACGCACCACGTCGAAGAGTTGCGTCAGTTCGAGAACCCCGTCGGGCGACTTCACGATGTCCCCGGACGCGAAGCTCTCGACGTAGCCGAGTGTATCGCCCCTGGCTCCAGTGTCAGGAGCACCAGGGAACCGCCCAGCATGGAGTGCTCGCCCCGGGAGAACGGGAGCACCTGGACCTCGACGTGCGGGGGTTCGGACAGCCGGAGCACGGTGTCGAGTTGCTCCACCATGGCGCCCTTTCCTCCTATCGGCCTTTTCAGGGCTGCTTCGTCCATAATCGCCCAGTAAAAGGGCGGATCGTCGCGCTCGAAGACGTGCTTGCGGTCCATGCGGGTGTCCACCAGAGAATCCACCCTTCCTCCGGTCTCCTTCGGGCACGACGCGCGGATCAGCGCCCGCGCGTAGGCTTCCGTCTGGAGCAGTCCGGGGATGACGCTGCTGCTGAACACCTGGATGCGGGTGGCCTTCGCCTCGTTGCGCAGGATCTCCCGGCCGTAATTGGGAACGGGCGAGTCCTGCGCCATCCTCAGGAGGTCGGTGAACAGGTCTCTCGTGCCGAAGTGCTTGTCCAGCGCTGTGGCCAGGGCTGATGACGGAAGTTGGTGCCCCATTTCCACCCGGCTGATGTAACTGGCCGGGTATCCGACCTGCTCCCCGAGCCCGCGCAGGGACAGTTCGGCGTCGTCCCTCATGCGGGACAGGTTCTTGCCGATCAGCATCGGCGGAGTGATTTTGCCGTCGTTCGGATACGATTCCATGTCCTCGGACCAACCTCCTGTCGCCCGCCAACTCCCCGTGCAGTGCAGGGTGGTTGGCCATGGATTGGCTGTGTGGCCGAGTGTGCCGGACGGGAGCGGGAGCCGCAGTCCCCCGGAAGGGTGTATGTTCCGCCGCCGGGTGGCCGGTGTTTCCAGGACTCCGGCCGTCCGGTCGCTGCGGGGTGGCGGGCCGGGCTCAGTAGTCGGTGGGGCTACTGGATGCGCGGGAGTCGATGAAGCACCGGGAGACCAGGTCGACCGAGATCAGCGGCTCGTGAGTGTCGTAGCCCTTCATCCAGATGATCAACGCTCCAGTGTGGGTCTTCAAATGAACGGCTTCGATTTCCAGGTCTTTGTTCTTGCTGGAGTTCGGGCCGTACTTGATGATCTTCCAGCCCTGGTCCGGGAGTCGGGAGAACAGGTTCTTCATTCCCTTCTCCAGGACATCGTCGCCCACCCCGTACACGGACCACGGGTGATCCACGGATCGGTACTTTGATTCGACGGTGTCGTACCCGCAGTAGCCGGTCGCGGGGCCTGGTTCTGCAACCTTCCCCTTGATCTGCATAAGGTCAAGGAGCTCGCTGGAAAGTGAGCCAACTTCCTCTTCGACTTGCCGACTGTCGCGTACCTTGAGCTTGTATCCAAGGTCGCCGGAATCGTTCATGGCGGAACACCCCATGGTCAACGCGAGAGCGCCGCAGAGTGCCATGCCGGTCCAGGTCCGCTTACTGCTCGTTCGAGAAGTCCGGAAACCAGGGGATGCCTGACTCTTCAAACTGGCCGACAAATTGTTGCCATGCTCTTCCCGGTAGGCGCACTGCCCTCCGGGCTCCGATTCCATCACGCGCCCACCAAATTCTCTGCCGACTGGTATGGTCGAACTGTGGTGAAGGGTCGCCTCAGTATTCCTCTACAGTTTTTCCTTCGGGGACCTGAAAGCAGGCTGATGCAAGATGCGCGTAGATCATCGAAACGCCCTCGGGTTTGGCTTTCCTGCTCTCGTCATAGAGGTAGATGCGGACCGAGAACTCTTTTTGGGTGGAATCGGCTTTTAGTGCAAGGCTTCTGCTGGGGCTCTGGTCCGGGCCGTATTTGGTGACCTTCCAGCCCTTTTTGGGCATCTCCTCTCTGAGGCGTGTCATGGCCTGCCTCAAATCTTCGACCGGAACCTCAGCCACGGACCAAGGGTGATGGATGACGTAGTATTTCTCCGAGTCCTTCTCGCCGCAAAGTGCGACTCCCGGACCAGGCTCGCTTACCTTGCCGCGAAGATTGATGATTTCCAGGATCTGGCTGGAGAGCTCTTGCGCCTCTTTTTCGACATCGTGGACCTCTCGGGTCTTCGGTGCGTCGCCCGGATCATTTGAGTTCTCCACCGAACACCCCGTCAGTGTGGTCATGACCGTCAGAGACAGCAGGGCGGCAAGGTACGCCATCAATTCAGGTCGGTATCGAAAGCGATTATTCGGCATGGGTGACCCTGTCGTAGCGCCCGGCAATCACCCTTGCCTGATTGAGCAAACTATCCGAATCTTCTTTCCAGTACTCGCTGTGTCCTGACGTGTTTGTGCGCATCTGAACCGCCCCAAATTCCTCATCGCTGGGGATAACGCCGATGGCGCGCATTATGATTCTGCCGTCTTTTATTTCCCACTGGTTTCCGCTGTGGAATTCTCGGCCCAATTCGGGCACCGAGTCGCTTCCGGCTTCCTCGTTCCACACATGCCCCTTGGGAACGTCCATCGCCTCGGCGCTGTCGACCTGCACGCCTGGACTGCCCGCGAAGACCACGTCATCCGCATGCAGATCACCCTGGCGCGCGGCGGAGCCGATGAGTGTCGTCCCGTAGCTGTGGCCGACTACCGTGGTATGGCCCGCCGATCCAGGTTCGTGGGAGGCGTGGAGACCATCCACGAATCGGTTGAAGGCGGGGGCGCCGTCGTTGGCGTAATGGCTGAAAGTAGCATCTTTGAGTACGTCGTCCGGCGCGTCATAGCCGAGCCAGGCAATGGTCGAGACGCTCTGACCATGCGCCAGGGGAGCGGCAGCCTGCCACAGGTTTTTCGTACGTTCCAGGCTTCCGTGGATGCCGCTGAGATCTGAGCCGGTGCCAGGCACGTAGACCGCCGTGTGGTCGGCTTTGTCGGGGTTCCCAGTGGCAATGATCGCGCGCCCGTCCTTTTTCGGGTCGAACCCCAACAGGTAAGCCTCCGGCAACCCATGTCGACCGGTCTCATCGAAGCGGTCCCGGATGGCCTGCATCCCCTTGAGCCCAGCCTGGAGCCGGTCGATCCTGTCGCCGTACTTTTTGTGCCACGCCGTCCACTCGTCGGTGTGCACCTTGACCGGGTAACGCCCTGCGGTGATGGTTGTCCACTTGTTCGTGGGCTCCGGGGGATCGCGTTCAGTTGTATCTGGTACGAGGCGTGTTGTTCGTCCAGCACCATGCGGTTGGCCTCGTCGCGGACGTCTGCCGGGAGGCCGTCCAAAGCGCCGATATTCTCTGGAAACAGCGCGACGTATTCGGCTCTCTGCTCCTTGGACAGCCCTCTCCACCACGCCGCGTTCTCTTGCGGGCTCCTGCCCTTGGGAATGTCCTTCAGGCGCAGATAGTCCCCTGCCGCCTTCCGGACCGAGGCCGTGTCCCGCTGGGCGTCGGCCCAGTCCGCGTCGGAGACGGTCAGGTCGTCGTCGGCTGCCAGCTTCCGCAGTTGCGGGGCCCACCTCTGGTCGGCCTCGGTGGCCTCGCGTACGGCCTCGGCTATGCGGTCGGCGCACTCCAGCGCGTGGGCGTGGTTCGGGTTGGGGTCGACGGCGCCCGCCTGGCGGGCGATGGCGTTGGCCAGGTCGTCGGTCGGTCCGGTGATCGGGTCCGACCCGCCGGGTGCGCCGCCTCTGGCTGTGCCGCCCTGCACGGGCTTGCCGTCGTCGCCCTTGCCTGCCGCCGGGTAGCTGACCGAGCCGTCGGCGCCGACGGTGAACCGCCGGGCCTCGGCTTCGTGGAGCGCCGCGTCGAGCTTCCTCTTGGCCGCCCGCATGTCGGAGGCGAACGCGTTGAGGGCGGTGCTCATCAGGCCGCACTCGGTCTGCACATAGTGGAAGTTCTGGGCCAGCTCGCGGAGCTGCGCCACGGCCGCGTCCACCGCCGCGCCCGCCAGGGTTTTCCGTAAGCGCGCGCTGATCTGGTTTTCGATGGTGTCCTTGGCGTGACCGGCCATGTCGCTGGTCGTCCGGTATCCGTCCGCCGCGCTCTCGAACGCGGCGGGTCGCAGGGCCCTGAGGGTCGCGAGGTCCATCGCTCAGGTCACCGGTCCCTGCTCTGGCCGCCGACGGCCGGAGTGTCCTGGTAGCCGCCGCCCAGCGTGCGGAACGCGTCGGCGGTGGCCTGGTCGTTGGCGTCCTGCGCCCGGCCCGTCTTCGCAAGCTGCTCGCGCAGCGCGCCGCACCTGCGGCCGACGTCCTCCAGGTAGCGCTTCCAGGAGTCGTACACCTTCGCCTGGGCCGCGGCGCTTTCGACCCCGCCGTGGCTGCCGCCGCCCAGCCCCTGCTGCTTCAGCTCCAGCTCGGTCCGTGCCTTCCGCACGTTCCCCTGGAGGGCGCCGACACCGTTCCCCGCCGCGTTCCACGCGGCCTGGTCCGACTTGAGCCGGTCCGAGCCGCCGGAACCCCACGCCGGTTTCCCATCCGTGGCGGAAGTCGACATGTCCCCCTCTTCTGAGATGCCTCACACTCCGTGGTGACGACAGACAAGAGTCCCACACAGGGCTCCTGTCGTGTTGTCATGCCCTTGGTGATTTCCTGCGTGTCTCGCGGGTGGCGGACCGTAAGCCGCCTTCAGGTTCGGTCCCGGGCCGTCCGAGCGGCCCGCGCCCCGCTCCTCGGTGCACGGCAGCCCCAACGCCGGTCCGGGCCGCAGGGGCCTGAGCGACTTTCGCGTGGGGGTCAGGTCTAGAACTGACTGATGGCCAGAGGAAGCAGCAACACCAGCAGCACGCTGCCGGCGCAGCCCACCCGAAAGCCGCCTCGGGGAAGGACCATGCCGACCGCTGTCGCCAGCAGGGTGACCGGCACCGCGCATGCGACGAGCACCAGCATCAAGCGCAAGTGTGGCGTGTCGCCGTGGTCCTGGCAGGAGTCGCAGGCGATGGAGGACGACAGGGATTCGTATATTGCTCCGTAGGTGCTGATCGCCAGCGTTCCCACCAAAAGGAACACAAGCCAGACCCAGCCGAGGGCGTTGCGCCGGACCCAGGGGCGTAAAGCCCGGGGCGCGGGGTCGCGATCAGATTCGGTGTCGGTTTGCTTCACGTGATGGACGTTATGGAAGCCCGTCACCGGCCGGTATCCGCTCTCGTACTCAGATTCCCCGGCATGCGCAGTGGGGGAGGGCATCGTGCGCTCGGGTGTCCGGGCCTGGTATGCGGCGGCCGACGCCTGGCCCGGTTGCGGTGACCGCCGGTCACGGCCCCGGTTCATACGCGCGGTTCGCGCCGGGTGGTCCGGGGCGGGGGCCCTCGCGCGGTCCCGTACGGACTACGCCCGTCAGCCCGACGGCGGCGTCTCCTCCGGGCCGTCCTGGGCGCGGCCCGACCGCTCCCCTTCCCGGCCGGTGGCCTCCCGGCCGGTCGCCTCGCGCTCCGCCGCCTCGCCGTCCCGCGCCGTCTTCGCCGCCTCGTCCAGCGACCTCAGGAACTCCGGGTTGTCGTCCGGCGCCACCCACACCGGCCGCCCCGCCCCCCGCCCGCGCTCGCCGCCGCGCCGTCCGCCGGCCGTCAGCCAGGCCACCGCACCCACCACCGGCAGCAGCAGCACGCACGCCGCCCACACCGGCTTGGGGAGATGGCGCACATTCCGCTCGTCGGCCGTGACGCAGTCGACGAACGCGTAGACCACGAGCGCCAGCGGGATCAGGATCATCAGCAGTCGGGGCAGCATGCGGGGCGCCTCCTCCGCTCGGTGTTTCACGGGCCTCCGCCGCACGGCCCCCGGTGACTCACCCAGGGTAGTGCGTAGCCGATACTGGGACCCATGGCCTACGACGATCTTCGCGCGTTTCTGCGGGCGCTGGAGCGCGAGGGTGACCTCAAGCGCGTCACCGTCGAGACCGACCCGCACCTGGAGATCGGCGAGATCACCGACCGCGTGAACAAGGCGGGCGGGCCCGCGCTGCTGTTCGAGAACGTCAAGGGCGCGGCCATGCCGCTGGCCATGAACGTCTTCGGCACCGACCGCCGCCTGCTCAAGGCGCTGGGGCTGGCCTCGTACGACGAGATCGCCGAGAAGATCGGCGCGCTGGTCAAGCCGGAGCTGCCGCAGGGCTTCGGCGGGCTGCGGGAGGCGTTCGGGAAGCTCGGCAGCATGACGCACGTGCCGCCGAAGAAGGTGCCGCAGAAGGCGAAGGACGCGCCCGTGCGGGAGGTGGTCCTGAAGGGCGACGAGGTGGACCTGGAGGCGCTGCCCGCGCTGTTCACCTGGCCCGAGGACGGCGGCTCGTTCTTCAACCTGGGCCTGACCCACACCAAGCACCCGGTCACCGGCGCGCGCAACCTCGGGCTGTACCGGCTCCAGCGGCACGACCGGCGCACCATCGGCATGCACTGGCAGATCCACAAGGACAGCCGCAACCACTACCAGGTGGCCGCCGCGCGCGGTGAGCGGCTGCCGGTCGCGGTGGCCTTCGGCGCGCCGCCGGCCGTGACGTACGCGGCCACCGCGCCGCTGCCCGGCGACATCGACGAGTACCTGTTCGCCGGGTTCGTGCAGGGCAAGCGGGTGGAGCTGGTCGACTGCGAGACGGTGCCGCTCCAGGTCCCGGCGCGCGCCGAGGTGGTCATCGAGGGCTGGCTGGAGCCGGGCCGGATGCTGCCGGAGGGGCCGTTCGGCGACCACACCGGCTTCTACACGCCGCAGGAGCCGTTCCCCGCGCTGACCATCGACTGCGTGACGATGCGGCGGCGGCCGCTGCTCCAGTCGATCGTCGTGGGCCGGCCGCCGACCGAGGACGGGCCGCTGGGCCGGGCCACCGAGCGGTTCTTCCTGCCCCTGCTGAAGATCATCATCCCGGACATCGTGGACTACCACCTGCCCGAGGCGGGCGGCTTCCACAACTGCGCGATCGTCTCGATCGACAAGAAGTACCCCAAGCACGCGCAGAAGGTCATGCACGCCATCTGGGGCGCGCACATGATGTCGCTGACCAAGCTGATCGTCGTGGTCGACGCCGACTGCGACGTGCACGACCTGCACGAGGTGTCCTGGCGCGCGCTGGGCAACACCGACTACGGCCGCGACCTGACCGTGGTCGAGGGCCCGGTCGACCACCTCGACCACGCCTCCTACCAGCAGTTCTGGGGCGGCAAGGCGGGCATCGACGCGACCGCGAAGTGGCCCGAGGAGGGCTACACGCGCGACGGCGGCTGGCCGCGCATGGTGCGCTCCGATCCGGAGACGGCCGAGCGTGTGAACGCGCGATGGAGGGAGTACGGGCTGTGAACCGCGACGTCGATCCCGGGTACGGCGGGCCCGCGGCGTGCCGTACGGGCCGGGCGGCCGGGCCGGTGGGTACGGCGGCCGTCCGCCTGCGTGCGGCGGGCCTCCACGCGCGTGATGCGGCGTACGGGCCGGTGCGCTGATGTCGGCCGCCGAAGGGGTCCTGGGCCCCGGGCCCGCGCAGCCGGGCGGACGGGTCCGCACCTTCCTGCGCGTGGTGATGATCGAGCACTCGGTCTTCGCGCTGCCCTTCGCCTACATCGCCGCGCTCACCGCCATGCACCTGTGGGACGCCAACGTGCACTGGGGCCGGCTGCTGCTGGTCACCGTGGCCATGGTGGGCCTGCGCACCTTCGCCATGGCGTGCAACCGGATCATCGACCGCGAGATCGACGCCCGCAACCCGCGCACCGCCGGCCGCGAGCTGGTCACCGGCGCCATGTCCGTACGCTCCGCGTGGACCGGCGCGCTGCTCGCGCTCACCGTCTTCCTCGGCGCGGCGGCGCTGCTCGGGCCGCTGTGCCTGGCCCTGGCGCCCGTCGCCGTCGTGCCGATGGTCGTCTACCCGTACGGCAAGCGCTTCACGGACTTCCCGCACGCCATCCTCGGCCTCGCCCAGGCCATGGGCCCGGTCGGCGCCTGGATAGCGGTCTCGGGGGAGTGGTCGTGGGACGCGGTGATCCTGGGCGTGGCGGTCGGTGTGTGGATCGGCGGCTTCGACCTGATCTTCGCCTGCCAGGACGTGGCGGCCGACCGCGCGCACGGCGTGAAGTCCGTCCCGGCCCGCTTCGGCGTCGCGGCGGCGCTGTACGGGGCGCGGGCCTGCCACGTGGTGACGACGCTGCTGCTGGTGTGGTTCGCCGGGGCGACGGGCGCCGGGTTCTTCTTCTGGGCGGGCCTGGTGGTGGTGGCGTCGGCGTTCGTCTACGAGCACTCGATCGTCCGGCCGGACGACCTGTCCCGCCTGAACCGCGCGTTCTTCACGGTCAACGGCTTCATCGGCATCGCGCTGTTCGCCTGCGCCCTGCTGGACCTGCTGGCCCGGGGCCTGACGCTGTGACCTCGCGGCCCGGATAGGCTCGGAGTCGTGGACCCGCCGCTCACCCCGCACGCGTACGAGCGCCGGCGTCCGGCGGCGGACGCGCCGGACGCGTCGGACGCCGGCCGGCGTCGGCCCTGGGTGGTCGGCGTGTCCGGCGCGTCCGGGACGCCGTACGCCGCCGCCGTGCTGCGCGCGCTGCTGCACGCCGGCGAGCCGGTCGACCTGGTGATCAGCCGCGCGTCGCGGCTGACCCTGCTGGACGAGACGGGCGCCGCCTTCCGCGACGCGCACTGGCGCGCGGACCTGCGCCGCTGGCTCGCACGCGGCGCCGACGGCTCGCCCGACGCGTTCGCCGCCTTCACGGGCGACGCGGACCTGTCCAACGTGCGCTACTGGGCGGCGGGCGACCTGGCCGCCGGCCCGTCCTCCGGCTCGTACCCGGCCCGCGGAATGATCGTCGTACCGGCGAGTACGGCGTGTGTGGCCGGGGTGGCGCTCGGCCTGTCCAAGGACCTGCTGCAGCGGGCCGCGAGCGTGACGCTGAAGGAGCGGCGCAGGCTGGTGGTCGTGGTACGGGAAACGCCGCTGAGCGGGCAGACGCTGCGGGCGCTGGTGTCCCTGGACGAGGCGGGCGCGGTGGTCCTGCCGGCGTCTCCGGCCTTCTACGCGGGGGCGACGACCGCGCAGGACCTGGTCGACTTCGTGGCAGGCCGCGCGCTGGACGCGGCGGGCGTGTCGCACAAGCTGTACCGGCGCTGGTCCGGGGAGCTGGGCGGCGCGGACCCGGCCCGGCCGTACGGGCCCGGAGACGCGGAGGGGCCGCAGGGCTCAGGCGGCCACCGGGAGCCGTGACGCGCGGCCGGTCAGGGCCGGAACCTTTGGGGAAAGGCTGACGGAATGCAGGATTTCGGCCCCTGGTGCCTTAAGTTCTAGAAGCGAACCCGGGAATCCGCTGAGTGATGGAAGGCGCACGGGCATATGGACGCGGTGGACAGGCAGCTCATCCAGGCTCTGCGGGAGAACGGCAGGGCCTCGTACGCGGAGCTGGGCAGGCTCGTCGGCCTGTCCGGGCCGAGCGTCACGGACCGGATCAACCGCCTGGAGGCGGCCGGGGTCATCACCGGCTACCGCGCCACCGTGAACGCCGCGTCGCTCGGCCTCGGCGTCACCGCCCTCATCGGCATCCAGCTGTCCGACGCCACCGACCACGAGGAGGTCGCGCAGCGGCTGCGGGACGTGGCGGAGATCGAGGACTGCTGGTTCATCGCGGGCGACGACTCGTACATGCTCAAGGTGCGGGTGACGGACGTGGACGGCCTGGAGGGGACCATCCGGCGGCTGTCGGGCACCAAGGGCGTCTCCCGGACCCGTACGACGATCGTGTTGTCCACCAAGTGGGAGAACCGGGTCGGCGAACTTCCCGAGGACGCCTAGGCGTACGCTCGGGTGGAAGCCGGGCGCGGGCGACGGCTTACGGTCAGCGAGGGCGACAGGAGGCGGCCGCATGGACGCGGGACTCAAGCGGGAGCTGGAGGAGAAGGTCCGCGCGGGCGAGCGGCTGTCGCGCGAGGACGGCCTCGCGCTGTACGCGTCGGACGACCTGGCGTGGCTCGGCGGCCTGGCCCACCAGGTGCGCACCCGGCTCAACGGCGACGTGGTGCACTTCAACGTCAACCGCCACCTGAACATGACGAACGTGTGCACCGCCTCCTGCGCCTACTGCTCCTTCCAGCGCAAGCCGGGCGAGAAGGACGCGTACACGATGCGCATCGAGGAGGCCGTCCGCCTGGCCAAGGCGATGGAGAACGACAACCTCACCGAGCTGCACATCGTCAACGGCCTGCACCCCACCCTCCCCTGGCGCTACTACCCGCGGTCGCTGCGGGCGCTGAAGGAGGCGCTGCCGCAGGTGTCGCTGAAGGCGTTCACCGCCACCGAGATCCACCACTTCGAGAAGATCTCCGGCCTGCCCGCCGCCGACATCCTCGACGAGCTGATCGACGCCGGGCTCGAATCGCTCACCGGGGGCGGCGCGGAGATCTTCGACTGGGAGGTCCGGCAGCACATCGTGGACCACGCCACCCACTGGGAGGACTGGTCGCGCATCCACCGGCTCGCCCACGCCAAGGGTCTGAAGACGCCGTGCACGATGCTCTACGGGCACATCGAGGAGCCCCGGCACCGGGTGGACCACGTGCTGCGGCTGCGCGAGCTGCAGGACGAGACCGGCGGCTTCCAGGTCTTCATCCCGCTGCGCTACCAGCACGACTTCGTGGACGTGAAGGACGGCAAGGTCCGCAACCGGCTCCAGGCCCGTACGACGATGGCCACCGGCGCCGAGGCGCTGCGCACGTTCGCCGTCTCCCGGCTGCTGTTCGACAACGTGCCGCACGTGAAGGTCTTCTGGGTCATGCACGGCGTACGGACCGCGCAGCTCGCCCTGAGCCACGGCGCGGACGACATGGACGGGTCGGTGGTCGAGTACAAGATCACCCACGACGCGGACAACTACGGCACGCCGAACAAGCTGACCCGCGAGGACCTGCTGGAGCTGATCCGGGAGGCGGGCTTCCGGCCGGTGGAGCGCAACACGCGCTACGAGGTCATCCGCGAGTACGCGGGCCCGGACCCGGCGCTGCGGGAGTCGCCGCAGCCGATGCGGGTCTGAGCCCGGCGACGCGGCCGGGCTCAGGGCCGCGGGCCGGGCTCGGCGGGCCCGTGCCTGCCCTGGGCCCGGCCCGGGGCCGCGCAGACCTGTTCTGGCCGTGCGGCTGCCGTCCCGGGCCCGCACTCTTCCGCGCGGGCGCCGGGCCTGGCCGGGGCCGGGGCGGCCCCTGGGCCCGGCCCGCAC
>NZ_JAVSCF010000020.1:0-47183 GCF_031932565.1 Streptomyces sp. B1866 | reverse complement strand
CGCCGCCCGCCGCGCCGCGGGCCCCGCTCGCGCCGCCCGCCGCCCCGGCTGCCCCGGGCGCCCCGGGCAAGGTGAATCTGGACAAGGGCCGGGTGAGCCTCCAGAAGAACCAGACGGTGTCCCTGGTCAAGGGCGGCCGGCCGGTGCTGACCTCGGTGCGGATGGGCCTGGGCTGGGAGCCGGCGTTCCGGGGCAAGGACATCGACCTGGACGCTTCGGTGATCGCCTTCGGCGCGGACCGCAAGAAGATCGACGCCTGCTTCTTCGGCAAGCTCGTGATCCTGAACGGCGCGATCCAGCACTCCGGCGACAACCTCACCGGCGAGGGCGGCGGGGACGACGAGTCCATCACCGTGCACCTCGGCGGGCTGCCGCCGCAGGTCACCGGCCTGGTCTTCACGGTCAACTCCTTCTCCGGGCAGAAGTTCACCGACGTCGCCAAGGCGTACTGCCGTCTGCTCGACGCCGGGACGGGCGAGGAGCTGGTCCGCTTCGACCTGACCCACGCCGAGCCGCGCACGGGCGTCATGCTCGCCAAGCTGATCAAGCAGTTCTCGGGTGAGTGGGAGATGACCGCCATGGGCGACTTCGTGGACGCGCGTACCGTGCGCGGCATGGCCAAGCCCGCGGGCCAGGCCCTGTGAGCTGAAGGTCCGGGGCGCCGCCGGGCTCGGGCGGCCGGCGGCGGCGCGTACGGCCCGGGCGGCCCGGAGCCGGGCGGCTCAGGCCGCCCGGAGCGCGCCGCCCGCCTCGGCAGGCAGCCCGGCCAGGCGGGCCAGCCGCCGGTAGGAGTCCAGCATCGCCGCCCGGTCGTGGGTGCTGGTGGTGACCAGCACCTCGTCGGCGCCGCTGCGGCCGATCAGCGCCTCCAGCGCGGTGGCGACCTCTTCCTCGGTGCCGTGGATGTGGCCGCGCAGCGCCTCCTGGTAGAAGCCGCGCTCCTTCCCGGTCATCCCGTCCGCCTCCAGGGCGGCGACCTCCTCGGCCGGTACGAGCGGCGGGAAGACGCCTCGGGTGCGCGAGCGGGCCAGCGCCCACGCCTCCGGCAGCAGCAGCCGGCGGGCGTCCTCGGTCGTGCCGGCCACCGCGACGGTGCCCGCCACCACCACGTACGGCCGGTCCCACCAGGCGGACGGCCGGAAGCCCGCGCGGTAGCGGTCGATCGCCCGCAGCGTCCGGTCCTCGCCGCCCACCCCGCCGATCACCAGCGCCAGGCCCGCGGCGGCCGCGATGTCCGCCCCGGCGCCGGTGGCCAGCACGAACGCGGGCGGCAGCAGTCCCTCGGCGGGGTGGGCGTGCACCTCGGGGTGGGTGCGCTGCTCGCAGGTGAAGTAGCCCAGCAGCTCGGCGAGGCCGGCGCCGAAGCCGTCCCTTGCGTCCTCGGCCGTGCCCAGCGCCCGCCGTACGCCGTCGGTGAAGCCGACCGACCGGCCCAGGCCCATGTCGATCCGGCCGGGGAAGAGCGAGGCCAGGACCCCGAACTGCTCGGCCATCACCAGCGGCCGGTGGTTGGGCAGCATCACGCCGCCGGTGCCCACCCGCACGCGCCGGGTGGCGGACGCGACCGCGGCGGCCAGCACGGTCGGCGCCGCCCCGGCCACGCCGGGCACGCTGTGGTGCTCGGCCACCCAGAACCGGTGGTAGCCGAGGGCCTCGGCGCGCCGCGCGAACCGCACGGTGTCGCGCAGCGCCTCCCCCTGCGACCGCCCCCGCCGGGTGCGGGAGCGGTCCAGGACCGAGAAGCGGGTGGCCCGCAGGCGCGAGGTGGTCACGACTGGTTCAACAACGCGGCCGCGCGCGGATTCCCGCCCGCCGCGCCCCGGCGCGCGGGGCCCGGCCCGGCGCGCGGGGCCCGCGCCGCCTCCGGCCGCGCGCCGCGTTCGGCGCGCCCGGTGGTCAGCAGTCGGGGCGCTGCCGCCGCCACGGGCCGGTGATGGCCAGCATGATCCCCGGGTCCTGGATGTTGGCGAACAGCGTCCGGCCGTCGTGCGAGAAGACCACCCCGGTGAACTCGCTGTACTCCGGCTTCTCCGCCGTGCCGATGTTCAGCTCGTTGCGGGCGATCGGGTACGTGCGGCCGTCGTCCGTGGCGCCGAAGAGGTGCTGGACGCCCTCGCCGTCCTCGGCGACGACCAGGCCGCCGTACGGCGAGACGGTGATGTTGTCCGGGCCGTCGAGGGCGCCGTCCTCGGCCGGGTCGGGGTTGACGCCGAGCAGCACCTTCAGGGTCAGCGTGCGCCGCGCCGGGTTGTAGAACCACACCTGGCCGTCGTGCGCGACCGGGCTCTCGGAGCGGGCGAAGGAGGCCACGACGTACGCGCCGCCGTCCCCCCACCACATGCCCTCCAGCTTCCGCGCCCGGGTGACCTGGCCGGGGCCGAACTGGGCACGCACCGGCACCGAGCGCGCGTCGCGGTCCGGCACGTCCACCCAGTCGACGCCGTAGACGGTGCCGGTCTCCGTGGCGCGCGACAGGTCGTCCACGAACCGGCCGCCGGAGTCGAAGCAGCGGAACGCCTGGAGCGCACCCGCGTCGTCGGCGAGCGTGCGCAGCTTCCCGCGCCCGTGCCGGAAGCCCTGCGGCGGGGTCCAGCGGTAGAACAGGCCGTTGGGGCCCGAGGCGTCCTCGGTGAGGTAGAGGTGGCCACGCCGCGGGTCCACGACGACCGCCTCGTGCGCGTACCGGCCCAGCGCCTTGATCGGCTTGGGGTCGCGGTTGGCGCGGCGGTCCAGCGGGTCGACCTCGAAGACGTACCCGTGGTCCTTGGTCATGCCGTTCTTCCCGGCCTTGTCCTCGGTCTCCTCGCAGGTCAGCCAGGTGCCCCACGGAGTGCTGCCGCCCGCGCAGTTGGTGGACGTGCCGGCTATGCCCACCCACTCGCCCAGCGGCTCGCCGTGCTTGGAGACCTCCACCACCGTGCAGCCGCCGGAGGCGGCCGGGTCGTAGACCAGGCCCTCGGCGAGCGGCACCGGGTGCGGCCAGGACGACCGCGGGCCCTTCAGCTCGTGGTTGTTGACCAGCAGCGTCGCGCCGCGCGGGCCCTCGAAGGTCGCGGTCCCGTCGTGGTTGGACGGGGTGGACTCGCCGGACTCCAGCGTCGTCACGCCCGTCCGCGTGATGACGCGGTAGCTGAAGCCGGCGGGGAGGGCGAGGATGCCGTCCGGGTCGGGCAGCAGCGGGCCGTAGCCGAACCGGTGCCCGTGGCCGAGCCCTTCGGCCTCGGCGTCCGCGGCCTCCGCGGCGAGCGCGCCGGGCGCGGTGCCCAGCACGCCGACGCTGCCGACCAGGGCGACTCCAGCCCCGGTGTACGCGGAACGCTTGGCGAAATCTCTACGGCTGAGCGGCATCGTCGTCTCCCAGGTGCCAGTGTCCGTGCGGGGGGGCAGGGCCACCGTGGCGCGCCCAGCCGAACGCCGGTTGAACGGGGAACGACGTCGCAGGGTCCGGTCGACNGCCCAGCCGAACGCCGGTTGAACGGGGAACGACGTCGCAGGGTCCGGTCGACCGATATGACCGACCTCGGTGCGGCCCGGGCCCGTATCCGCCGGATACCCGTACGGGCGGGCCGCACGCCGGGCGCCCGGGCCACGGTGCCAGGCGCCCGGCGTGCGGCCCGCACGCGTGCGGCGTCAGGCGCGCGACCGCGCCTTGAAGGCGGCCCGGCGCGCCTCCTTCGCGGCCTCCTTGTCCGGGTGCAGCCGTCCCATCGCCTCCAGCACCTCCGCGGTCGCCGGGTGGTCCACCCGCCAGGCGGAGTCGAAGAAGCCGCCCGAGCGGTCCACCAGGCCCCGCACCAGGTCCCGCAGCTCGGCGGACTCGCCCTCGGCGGTCAGCTGCGCCGCGATGGTGTCCACCGTCAGCCAGAACACCATGTCCTCCGACGGCTCGGGCACGTCGGCGGCCTTGTGCTCCGCCAGCCACACCCGGGCGAGCCCGCCCAGGTGCCGGTCGTCCAGCACCTCCCGCACCGCGGGCTCGGCCGGGGCACCGACCAGGGAGAGGGTCTGCTGGCAGGTCAGGCGGCGCAGCGGCGCGCGCTCGTCGTCGCCGCGCGCGGCGGCGAGCAGGGCGCGGGCCGCCTCGTCGGGCGCGCGGCGCGCGAGCCACTGCTCGACCTCGGCGTGCGCGGCGGGCGCGGGGTAGTCGGCCAGGGCGTCCAGCAGGGCGTCCGCGTCGCGCTCGGCCAGCTCGCCGACGAGCGGCGCGGCCATGCCCGCGTAGAGCATCCGGGCCCGTATGGCGTAGACGCCGAGCGGGGTGAGGCGGACGGCGCCGTAGCGGGACAGGTCCTCGTCGTCGGCGTCGGAGCCGGGGTCGGAGTCGAGGCCTGAGTCTGCGTCGAGGCCGGAGTCGGAGTCGGCCGGTGGGGGCGTGTCGGCCGGGCGGGGGCCGGGCCCCGCGCCGTCGACCTCCTCGATCAGCGCCTCGTCCACCGGCCGGTACTCCACCGCGCCGGTGGGCGCGAGCAGCCGGAACTGGTCGTCCAGGCGCACCATCGCCTCGGAGACCTCCTCCAGCAGCTCGTCGCTCGGCTCCTCGACGTCGCCGGGGATGAGCACGGAGGCGGCGAGCGCGGGCAGCGGGACGGCGCGGCCGCCGGGGTCCTCGTCCAGGGCGGTGAGCACGTAGAGGTTGGCCAGCACGCTGTCGAGGAAGTCGGCCTCCTCCTCCGGGTCCCAGTCGAACGCGTCCGGAAGGCCCTCGTCGGCCGCGCCGTCGCCGTCCTCGTCACCGGGCCAGCCGGCGAGGCCGCCGGGCTCCGGGCCGAAGGGGAGGGCGGCGTCGGTGACGACCGCCTCGAAGCCGTCCAGCCACATGTCCAGCACGTACTCCGGGTGGCTCCCCTTGTCGATCAGCCACAGGCCCTCGGCCTGGGTGACGACGGGATACTCCGCCTCCGGGCCCGGGCCCTGCGCGCCGCCGGTCCCGCCGGCCGCCTCGTCCTGGTCCTCGCGGATCGCGACCACACCGGTGGCCAGGGCCATCCGCCACGCGTCCGCCGCCTCTGCCAGCGCCTCCTCGTCGCCCCCGAGCCCGAGGTGCCCGGCGGCCGCCCGCAGGTCGTCCGCCAGCAGGTCGCCGTCCGCCGCGACCCGCCGCTCGCCGTCGGTCCATCGGGCGAGCCGCACCGCACGGTCGAACAGCGGCGCGGCGAGTGCGTCGCGCGCCAGCTCGGCGTCGCCGCGGAGCCGCACGGGCGGCAAGGTGGGGCGGTCCTGGGACATGGGGGGACGTCATCTCCTCGTACGCGGGGCACCGGCGTGCCGACCGGTGCGGGCTACGGCCGATACACGGCCGAGTGCCCAGCGTAGACGGAATACCCCCGTCGCCTCCTCCCGATGTGACGGGCACGGGGGCCAGAAGCCGGATCCGGCCAGCGGCGGGCGGCGGGCGGCGAGACGGGCGCGAGCGCGAGCGCGCCATATTGGATCCAATATCCGATCTCCTGGATCCAGAATCCGAAATCCACGCCGGGACCCGCCCGCGCGGGCGGACGGAGTCCGGCGCCGCACGGCAGCGGATCCGCCCGTCGGCCAAGGCCCGCCGGCCGGCGCGGAGGCGCGCGGGGAATTCACCGGTCCGTCAGGAGCCGTAGGGGCGGCCCGCCTTGACAGCTACCGCCGCCCGGCCCGACATTGACGCGCGTAGCGCCGGGCGCTCGCATCGCGGGCACCGCTCCCCGGCGCGAGACTGGCATCAGGAACTGCCCAAGGAAGGCCCGCCATGTCCTCACACGCAGTGTCCGCGCGGCACCCGGCCACCGTCCTCGCCGCACTCGCGGCGGCCGCGCTCGTCGGCGGGCTGATCGCCGCTCCGCAGCGGGCGGACGCCGTCGAGGTCCGCATCCACGACATACAGGGCAACACCCGAATATCCCCGCTGGCAGGGCAGCCGGTGACCGACGTGCCGGGCACGGTGACGGCGGTGCGCGCCTTCGGATCGGCTCGTGGATATTGGATCCAGGATCCAGAATCCGACCGCGACCCCGCCACCAGCGAGGGCGTCTTCGTGTTCACCGGCTCGACCACCCCCGCCGTCACCGTCGGCGACGCGGTGACCGTGTCCGGGACGGTCGGCGAGTTCTACCCGGGCGGCGAGGACAAGGGTCTGCAGTCGGTCACCCAGATCTCCAAGCCGTCCTGGACGGTGCTCTCCTCGGGCAACCCGCTGCCCGACGCCTTCGCTCTCCGCCCGGCCTCCGTACCCGACCGGTTCGCCCCGAACGCCGCAGGCGGTTCCGTCGAAAGCCTCCGGCTGCGTCCGCGTACGTACGCCCTGGACCGGTACGAGTCCCTGGAGGGCATGCGGGTGGCCGTGCGCGACGCCCCGGTCGTGGGCCCGACCAGCGACTTCAACGAGCTGTGGGTCACCGCGGAGCCGGGCCGTAACCGGACCCCGCGCGGCGGCACGCTCTACGCCTCGTACCGCGACCCGAACCCGGGCCGGGTCAAGGTCGCCTCCCTCATCCCGTTCGCCCAGCGGCCCTTCCCCGTCGCGGACGTGGGCGACACGCTGGCCGGCACCACGGCCGGGCCGCTGGACTATGACAACTTC
Organism: Streptomyces sp. B1866; assembly: GCF_031932565.1. NCBI lineage: Bacteria > Bacillati > Actinomycetota > Actinomycetes > Kitasatosporales > Streptomycetaceae > Streptomyces > Streptomyces sp. B1866. Next base: position 40,627 of record NZ_JAVSCF010000020.1, on the reverse strand, counting down.
GGCGGCTACGAGATCGAGGCCACCGCGTTCGGCGACCTGGCCCGCGGCGGCCTGGCCCGCGAGTCCACCCGCCCGCAGGCGGCGGACGAGCTGTCCGTGGCCACCTACAACGTGGAGAACCTGTCGCCGAAGACCCCGGCCGCGAAGTTCGACCGGCTCGCGGCGGCGCTGGTGAGCAACCTCGCCTCGCCCGACATCGTGGCTCTGGAGGAGGTGCAGGACGACAACGGGCCCACCAACGACGCGGTCGTCAGCGCCGATGCCACGCTGACGAAGCTGACCGACGCCATCCGCGCGGCGGGCGGGCCCGCCTACCAGTGGCGGCAGATCGACCCGGTGGACGACCAGGACGGCGGGCAGCCGGGCGGCAACATCCGCGTCGCCTTCCTCTTCAACCCCGAGCGCGTGTCCTTCACCGACACCCCCGGCGGCGACGCCACCACGCCGGTGCGGGTGCTGGCCGACCGCGGCAGGCCGAGCCTGTCGGCGTCCCCCGGCCGCATCGACCCGGGCAACGCCGCCTGGGAGGACAGCCGCAAGCCGCTCGCCGGGCAGTTCTCCTTCCAGGGCCGACCGGTGTTCGTGGTCGCCAACCACTTCAACTCCAAGGGCGGCGACCAGGCTCTGGACGGCCGGTTCCAGCCCCCGGCGCGGGTGACCGAGGTGCAGCGCACCGCGCAGGGCGCGGCCGTGAACGCCTTCGTCGAGGACGTGCTCGCGGTCGACCCGCGCGCCGCGGTGGTGGTCGCGGGCGATCTCAACGACTACCCGTTCTCGCCCGCCCTGGCCGCGCTCACCGCCGGGGGCGCGCTAACCGACCTGGTGGACCGGCTGCCGCGCGCCGAGCGGTACGGCTACGTCTTCAACGGCAACTCGCAGGCGCTGGACCACATCCTCACCAGCCGCGGACAGGCCCGCGCGGACTACGACATCGTGCACCTGAACGCCGAGTTCGCCGACCAGGCCAGCGACCACGACCCGCAGGTGGTGCGGCTGCGCCCGTAGCGCGGCGCACGCGGGCGGCGGGGGCGGCGGAGGGTCCGGCGCCGCCCCCGCGGTACTCAGTTGTTGCTGTGCAGCACCTCGTTCAGGCCGCCCCAGGAGCCGGTGCGCGGCAGGGCCTCGACGGTGCCGGTGGTGGAGTTGCGGCGGAAGAGCAGGCCGGAGGCGCCGGACAGCTCCCGGGCCTTGACGGTCCGGCCGTCGGGCAGGGTGACGCGGCTGCCCGCGGTCACGTACAGGCCCGCCTCCACGACGCACTCGTCGCCGAGCGAGATGCCGATGCCCGCCTGGGCGCCCAGCAGGCAGCGCTCCCCCAGCGAGATGACCTCCTTGCCGCCGCCGGACAGCGTGCCCATGATCGAGGAGCCGCCGCCGATGTCGGAGCCGTCACCGACCATGACGCCCGCGCTGATCCGGCCCTCCACCATGGAGACGCCCAGCGTGCCGGCGTTGTAGTTGACGAAGCCCTCGTGCATGACGGTGGTGCCGGGGGCGAGGTGCGCGCCGAGCCGGACCCGGTCGGCGTCGGCGACGCGCACACCGGAGGGCACCACGTAGTCGGTCATCCGGGGGAACTTGTCCACGCTGGTCACCGCGAACGGCTGCCCCGCGGCGCGGGCCGCGAGCCGGGCCCGCTCCACCTGGTCGACGGGTACGGGCCCGAGGCTGGTCCACGCGACGCTGGCGAGCAGGCCGAAGACGCCGTCCAGGTTCTGCCCGTGGGGCCGCACCAGCCGGTGGCTGAGCAGGTGCAGCCGCAGGTAGACGTCGTGCGCGTCGAGCGGCTTGGTGTCGAGCGAGGCGATGACCGTGCGGACGGCGACGACCTCGACGCCGCGGCGCGGGTCCGGTCCGAGCGCGCCCCGCACGCCCTCGCTGAGCAGTTCGGCGGCGCGCTCGGGGCTCAGCCGCTCGGTGCCGGAGGGGCCGGGTTCGGCGACCAGCTCGGGCGCCGGGAACCAGGTGTCGAGCACGGTGCCGTCGTCGGCGACCGTGGCCAGGCCGGCCGCGGCGGCGCCGGTGGAGGTGGTAGCAGGGGTGGTGGCTGCGTCGGTCATGGTCGTCACGCTAACCGGAGGCGGGCCGGGGAGGCGAACCGGTCTCAGCCCCCAGACACGGCCGGCTCCGCCCGCCCGAACCGCCGCGATCCGGACCGGCCGCGGCGCTGAGGACCGGCCGCCGGCCGGCCACGGCCGCCGGTCCGGTGACCGGGATCAGCCGCCGCCCGACCCGGGCGACCCCGGTCCTGTGCCGTCCGGCCCGGCATGCGCGGAGGGGCTCTCTCCGGTCACCCGGGCGAACGCCGCGCGGATCTCGTCCCGGTCGTACGGCCCGGAGGTGAGCAGGCAGCGCAGGATCAGCCCGTCGAGCAGGGCGACCAGCGTGCGGGCGGTGGCCTCGTCCGCGGTGTGCCGCCGAAGGAGCGCGGCCATGGCGTCCAGGCACTCGGTGGCGAGTTGCCGCAGCGGTTCGCGGCGCAGCCCGGCGAGGTACAGCTCGTACTCCGCCTGGAGTACGTCCCGGCCGCGCCCGAGCAGTTCGCCGACCAGCCCGGTCAGCTCGTCGGCGAGCGGCACCCCCGGGCGTACGCCGTCCGACCAGCGGGCGATGCCGGCCAGCCAGGCGGCGTCGATCCGGCGGAGCGCGGCGAGCAGCAGGTCGTCCAGGCTGCTGAAGTGGTAAGTGGTCGAGCCGAGCGGCACGTCCGCCTCGGCGGCCACGGCCCGGTGGCTGAGCGCCGCGATGCCGCCGCGCCCGAGGACCGCGACGGCCGCGTCGACGATGCGCGCGCGGCGGTCGGGGTCGTGGCGGCGGGGTGTCACTGCGCGCCGCCGAGGTTCAGCACCACCACTCCCGCGATCACCAGGGCCACGCCGGCCACCTTCGCGGCGGTCGCCGCCTCGCCGAGGAAGACCATGCCGATCGCCGCCATGACGGCGGTGCCGGCGCCGGACCAGATGGCGTAGGCGGTGCTGACGGCCACGGTCCTGAGGGTCTGCGCGAGCAGGGCGAAGGCGATCACGTAGCCCAGGGCGGTGCCCAGCGAGGGCCACAGCCTGCTGAAGCCGTCGCTGTACTTCATGGAGGTGGTCGCCAGTATCTCGGCCAGGATGGCCCCGGACAGCATCAGATAGCCCATGCGTACGAGCGTACACAACGATGCGTACGCCCGTACACACGGGCGGGCGGCGACCTGGTCCGGAACGGGCTCAGACGTTGAAGCCCAGCGCCCGCAGCTGCTCCCGGCCGTCGTCCGTGATCTTGTCCGGGCCCCACGGCGGCATCCAGACCCAGTTGATCTTCAGCTCGTCGACGATGCCCTCGGTGGCGGCCCGCGCCTGGTCCTCGATGACGTCGGTCAGCGGACACGCCGCGGAGGTCAGCGTCATGTCGAGCGTGGCGATGTTCGACTCGTCGACGTGGATGCCGTAGACGAGGCCGAGATTGACCACGTCGATGCCCAGCTCGGGGTCGACCACGTCCATCATCGCCTCGCGGATCTCCTCCTCGGTGGCGGCGGTGGCCGTGCCGGCCGCGGTGGTGGTCTCGGTGTTCTCGCTCATGCCGTCTTCCTCGCAGGGGTCTCGCCCAGCGCCTGCGCCGTGGCGTCCTTCCAGGCCATCCAGCTCAGCAGGGCGCACTTCACGCGCGCCGGGTACTTGGAGACGCCGGCGAACGCGACCGCGTCCTCCAGCACCTCCTCCATCGCGTCGTCCGGCTCGATGCGGCCCTTGGACTGCATCAGCTCCAGGAACGCCTCCTGGATCTTGCGTGCCTCGGACAGCTCCTTGCCGACCAGCAACTCGTTGAGCACGGACGCGCTGGCCTGGCTGATCGAACAGCCCTGGCCCTCGTAACTGACGTCCTTGATCACGGCGCCGTCGAGCTGCACCCGCAGGGTGATCTCGTCGCCGCACGTCGGGTTGACGTGGTGCACCTCCGCGTCGCCGGGCCGCAGCCCCCTGCCGTGAGGGTGCTTGTAGTGGTCGAGGATCACGTCCTGGTACATGGAATCCAGCTTCACGAGGCAGCCCCTAGCCGAAGAAGTTCCGAACGTGCTCCAGGCCCGCGACCAGGGCGTCGACCTCGGCCGGGGTGGAGTACAGATAGAACGACGCTCGCGTCGTCGCGGGAATTCCGTAGCGCAGGCAGACCGGGCGGGCGCAGTGGTGCCCCACCCGGACGGCGATGCCCAGCTCGTCCAGCACCTGCCCGACGTCGTGGGGGTGGATGTCGCCCAGGGTGAAGGAGATCGCGGCGCCGCGCTCCTCGGCCGTCGTCGGGCCGATGATCCGCAGGCCGGGCACCTCCAGCAGCCTGCCGACCGCGTACTCGGTGAGCACGTGCTCGTGCTCGGCGATGGCGTCCATGCCGATCGAGGTCAGGTAGTCCACGGCCGCGCCGAGGCCGACGGCCTGGGCGATCGGGGGCGTGCCCGCCTCGAACTTGTGCGGCGCCGGGGCGTAGGTGGACGAGTGCATCGAGACGGTCTCGATCATCTCGCCGCCGCCGAGGAAGGGCGGCAGGTCCTCCAGCAGCTCCTGGCGGCCCCACAGCACGCCGATGCCGGTGGGCCCGCACATCTTGTGGCCGGTGAAGGCGACGAAGTCGGCCTGGAGCGCCTGCACGTCCAGCGCCATGTGCGGGGCGGCCTGGGAGGCGTCCACCACGACGAGCGCGCCGACGTCCTGGGCGCGGCGGACGATGGCGTCGACCGGGTTGACCGTGCCGAGGATGTTGGAGACCAGCACGAACGAGACGACCTTGGTCTTCTCGGTGATGACCTCCTCGATCCGGGACAGGTCGAGGCGGCCGTCGTCGGTGAGGCCGAACCACTTCAGCTTCGCGCCGGTGCGCTGCGACAGCAGCTGCCACGGCACGATGTTGGAGTGGTGCTCCATCTCCGTGATGACGATCTCGGTCTCGCGGTCCACCCGGTACGGCTCGTCCGCCCAGCCGAGCATGTTGGCGACCAGGTTCAACGACTCGGACGCGTTCTTGGTGAAGATCACCTCGTCGCGGCTGGGCGCGTTGACGAAGGCGGCGACCTTGTCCCGGGCGCCCTCGTACAGCGCCGTGGCCTCCTCGGCGAGCACGTGGACGCCGCGGTGCACGTTGGCGTTGTACCGCTCGTAGTAGGTGTTCAGCGCGTCGATCACCTGGCGCGGCTTCTGGGAGGTCGCGGCGTTGTCCAGGTAGACGAGCTTCCGGCCGTCGTGCACCACGCGGTCCAGGACGGGGAAGTCCTTGCGGATCGCCTCGGTGTCGAGCAGACCCGCGAGCGCCGTTGTGTCACTCACCTGTCGGGCCGCCCTTCACATAGGACTCGTAGCCCTCGTCCTCCAGCTTGTCCGCCAGCTCCGGGCCGCCGGACTCGGCGATCCGCCCGGCGGCGAACACGTGGACGTGGTCGGGCTTGATATAGCGCAGGATGCGGGTGTAGTGCGTGATCAGCAAGGTGCCGACCAGGCCGGTGTCGCGGACCCGGTTGACGCCCTCGGAGACCACCCGCAGCGCGTCCACGTCCAGGCCCGAGTCGGTCTCGTCCAGGATCGCGACGCGCGGCTTCAGCAGCTCCAGCTGAAGGATCTCGTGACGCTTCTTCTCACCGCCGGAGAAGCCCTCGTTCACGTTCCGCTCGGCGAAGGACGGGTCGATGTGCAGGCGCTCCATGGCCTCCTTGACCTCCTTCACCCACAGCCGCAGCTTGGGCGCCTCGCCGCGGACGGCGGTCGCCGAGGTGCGCAGGAAGTTGGAGACGGAGACGCCGGGGACCTCCACCGGGTACTGCATGGCGAGGAAGACGCCCGCACGGGCCCGCTCGTCGACGGACATCGCCAGCACATCCTCGCCGTCCAGGGTGACGGTGCCGCTGGTGACCGTGTACTTCGGGTGGCCGGCCAGCGAGTACGCCAGGGTGGACTTGCCGGAGCCGTTGGGGCCCATGATGGCGTGCGTCTCGCCCTGCTTCACGGTCAGGTCGACCCCGCGCAGGATCTCGCGCGGACCGCCCTCGGCGTCGACGGAGACGTGCAGGTCGTGGATCTCAAGCGTTGCCATGGATGCCTCAGGACTCCTGGGTGACGGAGACGAACACGGCCGCGTCGGCGCCGTCTCCTTCGATCTTGACGGGGTATACGGGGACGGGGCGGGTGGCGGGCAGCGAGGACGGCTTGCCGGTGCGCAGGTCGAAGCTGGAGCCGTGCAGCCAGCACTCGATGGCGCAGTCGGCCACCTCACCCTCGGACAGCGACACGTTCGCGTGCGAGCAGATGTCGTTGATCGCGAACACCTCGCCCTCGGTGCGCACGACGGAGACCGGCACGCCGTCGAGCTCCACCCGCCTGGGGGTGTCCTCCTCCAGCTCGCTCAGGGCGCAGACCCGCTCGAAGGCACTCATGCGACGGACGCCTCCAGCTCCTCGTCGATCTTGGCGAGCAGCCGCTCCTCCACGTCCGGCACGCCGATCTGCTGGACCAGCTCGGCGAAGAAGCCGCGCACCACCAGGCGGCGGGCCTCGTCGGCCGGGATGCCCCGGGCCATCAGGTAGAACAGTTGCTCGTCCTCGAAGCGGCCGGTCGCCGAGGCGTGGCCGGCGCCGACGATCTCGCCGGTCTCGATCTCCAGGTTCGGCACGGAGTCGACGCGGGCGCCGTCGGTGAGGACGAGGTTGCGGTTGAGCTCGTAGGTGTCGGTGCCCTCGGCGACCGCTCGGATGAGCACGTCGCCGATCCACACCGCGTGCGCGTTCTTGCCCTGGAGCGCGCCCTTGTACGCCACGTTGCTGCGGCAGTGCGGCGTGTCGTGGTCGATGAAGAGCCGGTGCTCCTGGTGCTGGCCGTTGTCGGTGAAGTACAGCCCGTACAACTCGGCCTCGCCGCCGGGGCCGCCGTAGACCACGCGCGGGTGCAGCCGCACCAGGTCGCCGCCGAGGGTGACCACCACCGACTTGAACGCGGCGTCCCGGCCGACCAGCGCGGTGTGCTGTCCGGCGTGCACCGCCTGGTCGTCCCAGTCCTGGACGGACACCACGGTCAGCCGGGCGCCGTCGCCCAGCACGTACTCCACGTTGGCGGCGAGGGTGCCGCCGCCGGTGTGGTCCAGCACGACGACGGCCTCGGCGAACGCGCCCACGTCCACCAGCAGGTGCCCGTAAGCCGTGCCGCCCTCGCCGTGCACGGCGACCCGCACCGGCTCGGCGAGCACCGCGTCCTTCGGCACCGAGACCACCGACGCCTTCTCGAACGAGCTGTACGCCTGGGCCGCGACCCGGTCCACCGGCTTGCCCGCCCGGCCGAGCCGGGGGTCGGCGCGGTCGACGGTCTCGACGGTGACGCCCTCGGGGGCGGTCACCTCGACCCGTACGCCGCCGGTGGCCTCGGCGGTGCCGTCGTGGAGGCCGCGCAGGCGCTCCAGCGGCGTGAACCGCCACTCCTCCTCGCGGCCGTGCGGCACCGGGAAGTCGGCCACCTCGTAGGACGCGGGCGCGGCGGACCGCGCGTCGGTGGGCTGGCCCACCTGGATGGCACCCTCCGTGGTGCTCCCGGCCGGAATGCTGTCAGCCATGGCTAGTCGTACAGCTCGCTTTCTGCCTTCGTGTGGCCCGCTCGCCTCGGGGACGCCCCTGCCGACGCCTTCGGCAGGGGCGGCGCCCCTCGGCTCGCTCACGGCCCGAACGGGGTGGCCCACGGCGGTGGGCCGGTGACGGACTGGGCGGCCGGCGTCAGCCGACGGCGCCCTCCATCTGCAGCTCGATGAGCCGGTTGAGCTCCAGCGCGTACTCCATCGGCAGCTCGCGCGCGATCGGCTCCACGAAGCCGCGCACGATCATCGCCATGGCCTCGTCCTCCGACAGACCGCGGCTCATCAGGTAGAACAGCTGGTCCTCGCTGACCTTGGAGACGGTCGCCTCGTGGCCCATGGACACGTCGTCCTCGCGGACGTCCACGTACGGGTAGGTGTCCGAGCGGGAGATGGTGTCCACCAGCAGCGCGTCGCACAGCACGTTGGACTTCGAGCCCTCGGCGCCCTCGCCGATCTCGATGAGACCGCGGTAGGAGGTGCGGCCGCCGCCGCGCGCCACCGACTTGGACACGATGTTCGACGAGGTGCGCGGCGCCATGTGGACCATCTTGGCGCCGGCGTCCTGGTGCTGGCCCTCGCCCGCGAAGGCGATGGACAGGGTCTCGCCCCGGGCGTGCTCGCCCATCAGGTACACGGCCGGGTACTTCATGGTGACCTTGGAGCCGATGTTGCCGTCGACCCATTCCATGGTCGCGCCCTCGTAGGCCACGGCGCGCTTGGTGACCAGGTTGTAGACGTTGTTCGACCAGTTCTGGATGGTCGTGTAGCGGCAGCGGGCGCCCTTCTTGACGATGATCTCGACCACCGCGGAGTGCAGCGAGTCCGACTTGTAGATCGGCGCCGTACAGCCCTCGACGTAGTGGACGTACGCGTCCTCGTCCACGATGATCAGGGTCCGCTCGAACTGGCCCATGTTCTCCGTGTTGATCCGGAAGTAGGCCTGGAGCGGGATCTCCACGTGCACGCCCTTCGGCACGTAGATGAACGACCCGCCGGACCACACCGCCGTGTTCAGCGCGGCGAACTTGTTGTCGCCCGCCGGGATCACCGTGCCGAAGTACTCCTGGAACAGCTCGGGGTGCTCCTTCAGGCCCGTGTCGGTGTCGAGGAAGATGACGCCCTGCTCCTCAAGGTCCTCGCGGATCTTGTGGTAGACGACCTCCGACTCGTACTGCGCGGCCACACCCGCGACCAGGCGCTGCTTCTCGGCCTCCGGGATGCCCAGCTTGTCGTACGTGTTGCGGATGTCCTCGGGCAGCTCCTCCCAGGAGGCGGCCTGCTGCTCGGTGGAGCGCACGAAGTACTTGATGTTGTCGAAGTCGATGCCGGACAGGTCCGAGCCCCAGTTCGGCATGGGCTTCTTCTCGAACAGCTTCAGGCCCTTCAGGCGCCGCTGCAGCATCCACTCCGGCTCGGACTTCTTGGCGGAGATGTCGCGGACGACCTCCTCGGAGAGGCCGCGCCTGGCCGAGGCGCCGGCCACGTCGGAGTCGGCCCAGCCGTACTCGTAGGTGCCCAGGCCCTCAAGCTCGGGGTGGGCGGTCTCCGTGGGAAGCGTCATTCGGGGTTCCTCCCGGCCGTGCTGGCGGATGCCGTGCTGGTCTTGGTGGTGGTCTTGAGGGTGGCGGTCCCCGGGGCGCGCGCCCCGCGCGCGGGGGACCGGTCGGGCTCGGCGGCCCGGGGGATGAACGTCGTGCACACGCCGTCACCGTGGGCGATGGTGGCCAGGCGCTGCACGTGGGTCCCCAGCAGCTCGGAGAAGACCTCGGTCTCCGCCTCGCACAGCTGCGGGTAGTGCTCGGCCACGTGGGCGACCGGGCAGTGGTGCTGGCACAGCTGCTCGCCGACCGGGGCACCGCGCGCCGTGGCAGCGTACCCGTCGGCGGTCAGCGCGCGGGCCAGGGCCTCGGCGCGGGTCTCGGGCCCGGCGGCGTCGACCGCCGCGCGGTACGCCTCGGCCTGCGCGGCGAGCCTGGCCCGGGCGAAGGCCGCGACGGCGGCCCGGCCCCGCTCGCCGCCGCCCGCGCTCTGCGCGATCCAGCGCAGCGCGTCGACGGCAAGCTGGTCGTACGCGTGCTCGAAGGCGTCCCGGCCGCAGTCGGTGAGGGCGAACGCCCTGGCCGGACGGCCGCGGCCCCGCGCGCCGTACACCCGCTTCTCGCGGGGCTCGACCACGCCGTCGGTGACGAGGGCGTCGAGGTGGCGGCGGACGGCCGCCTGGGTCAGCTCCAGCCGCAGGGCCAGCTCGGCCGCGGTCGACGGGCCGTGGTCGCGGATGGAGCGGATCACCCGGTCCCGGGTGCCCTGCTGCTCCTCGGGCGCGGGCGCGGGCACAGCGGACCGCGCGGCCGGGTCGGCCGCGCGCTCCACCGGAATCTCGCTCGCGTATTTCACAACGCCATTGTTGCGTAATTCCCGGCCGCGACACAAGCCGCGCCGGGCCCGGCGCCGGTGGAGTGCGTCACTCAGGCTCACCTAACCCGGGCCGTCGCGGGCACGTCCTCGTCCCTGTCCGCGCACGTACGCGGACAGGGACGCCGGGCGGCGGGCGCGGGCGGCGTCCCGCGTACGGTACGGGCGCGGGCGCCGGCCCGGGACAGGCGGGGCCCCGCGGCGGGTCGGCGCTTTCGTAGACTGCCGGGCATGCGACAAGAGCCCGCCGTCGAGGTCGTCGGACTGGTCAAGCGGTACGGCGCGAAGACCGCGGTCGACGGGCTCAGCCTGACCGTGGCCCGCGGCACCGTGACCGCCGTGCTGGGCCCCAACGGGGCAGGCAAGACCACCACCGTCGAGACCTGCGAGGGCTACCACAGGCCGGACGCCGGCACCGTCCGCGTACTCGGCCTGGACCCCGTGGCGCAGGCGGCCGCCCTGCGCCCCCGGATCGGCGTGATGCTCCAGTCCGGAGGGGTTTATTCCGGAGCGCGCGCAGAAGAGGCCCTGCGCCACACCGCCGCGCTGCACGCCCACCCGCTGGACGTGCCGGCCCTGGTCGAACGGCTGGGGCTCGGCTCCTGCGGCCGCACCCCCTACCGGCGCCTGTCCGGGGGGCAGCAGCGGCGCCTCGCGCTCGCGATGGCCGTCGTCGGCCGCCCCGAGCTGGTCTTCCTCGACGAGCCGACCGCCGGCCTCGACCCGCAGGCCCGCCACGCCGCCTGGGACCTGATGCGCGACCTGCGGGACGACGGGGTGACCGTCGCGCTGACCACGCACCACATGGAGGAGGCGGAGGAGCTCGCCGACGGCGTCGCGATCGTCGACGGCGGGCGGGTGATAGCCCAGGGCAGCCCCGAGGAGCTGTGCCGCGGCGGCGCCGAGAACACGCTGCGCTTCACCGGCCGGCCCGCCCTGGACCTGGTCTCCCTTCTCAAGGCGCTGCCGGTCGACTCCACCGCCGCCGAGCTGACCCCGGGCTCGTACCGCGTCACCGGCAAGATCGATCCGCAGCTGCTGGCGACCGTCACCACCTGGTGCGCGCAGAACGGCGTCCTGCCCGAGCGGATCTCGGTCGAGCGGCACACCCTGGAGGACGTCTTCCTGGAACTCACCGGCAAGGAGCTGCGCTCGTGACCGCCACCGGCACCTTCACGCCCCGCCCGGGCGCGGCTCCGCTGCCGCGGATGATCCGGGCGCAGGCCGCGCTGGAGACCCGCATGCTGCTGCGCAACGGCGAGCAGCTGCTGCTGACCGTCCTCATACCGTCGCTGCTGCTCGTGCTGTTCAGCACGGTCGAGGTGGTCGACATCGGCGACGCCGCCGGCCCCGGCGGCGAGCCGGTGGACTTCCTGGCGCCCGGCGTGCTGGCCCTGGCGGTGCTGTCCACGGCGTTCACCGGGCAGGCCATCGCCACCGGCTTCGAGCGGCGGTACGGGGTCCTCAAGCGCCTGGGCACCTCGCCGCTGCCGCGCTGGGCGCTGATGGCCGCGAAGACCTGCGCGGTGCTGGTCACCGAGGTCCTTCAGGTCGCGCTGCTGACCGCGATCGCCTTCGCGCTGGGCTGGTCGCCACACGGCAACCCGCTGTCCGTGGCCCTGCTGCTGCTCCTGGGCACGGCCGCCTTCTCCGGGCTCGGGCTGCTGATGGCCGGCACCCTGCGGGCCGAGGCGACCCTGGCCGCCGCCAACCTGGTCTTCATCCTGCTGCTGGTCGGCGGCGGGGTCATCGTGCCGCTCGACCGGTTCGGCGGCACCGGCCAGGACATCCTGGGGCTGCTGCCGGTCGCCGCCCTGTCGGACGGGCTGCGGGACGTGCTGCGGGACGGCGCCGGGCTGCCCGCGGGCGACCTGGCGATCCTGGCGGTGTGGGCGGTGGCCGGGCTGGGCGCCGCGGCGCGCTTCTTCCGCTGGGAGTGACGAGCCGACGGGAGTGACGGGCCGCCGGGCGGCGCGGCCCGTACCCCTCGTGAAAATCCGCACAAGCACGCGCCTACGATGGGCGGGTGCCCGATTCGCTGAATCCTTTCGCGCTGATCGCCCGCCGCTGGCAGCCCTCGGCGCGGTTCGTGGAGCGCGCCGCGCTCGCCGCCGTGGTGATGTCGGTCGTGATCGTCGTGACGGGCGGCGCGGTCCGGCTCACCGAGTCCGGGCTCGGCTGTCCGACCTGGCCCACCTGCACCGACGAGAGCCTGGCGCCGACGCACGCGATGGGCGTGCACGGCGCCATCGAGTTCGGCAACCGCATGCTCACGTACGTGCTGTGCGCGGCCATCGGCCTGCTGATCGTCGCCGCCCGCGCGCGCACGCCGGTGCGCCGCCCGCTGACCCGGCTGGGCTGGGCCCAGTTCTGGATCGTCATGGGCAACGCGGTGGTCGGCGGCGTCACCGTCCTGACCGGGCTCAACCCGTACATCGTCAGCGCGCACTTCCTGCTGTCGACGGCGCTGCTCACGGTCGCCGTGCTGACCTGGCAGCGCGCGCGGGAGGGCGACGGACCGGCCCGTGCGGCCGTCCCCGGCCCGGTGCGCCAGCTGACGTGGCTGCTGGTGGCCGCCGCCGCCCTGCTGATCGTGGCGGGCACCGTGGTCACCGGCGCGGGCCCGCACGCGGGCGACGCCGAGGAGGTGCGCCGCATCCCGCTGAACTGGCGGGAGATCACCCAGGTGCACGTGGACCTGGTGTACGTCGTGCTGGGGCTGACCGGCGCCCTGTGGTTCGCGCTGCGCGCCGTGCGGGCTCCGGCGGCCCCGCGCCGCGCGGTCCTGGCGCTGCTGGCCGTACTGCTGGGCCAGGGCGTGATCGGCTACGTACAGTACGTCCTGCACCTGCCCGAGGTGGTCGTCGGGATGCACATGTTCGGCTCGTGCCTGGTGTGGATCGCGGTGCTGCGGGTGCTGCTCGCGCAGCGGGAGCGGCTGCCCGTGCCGCCCGCGGCCCCGGGCGGCGAGCCGGTGGCGCCGCCGGCCGCCGCGCCGGCGCGTACGGCCGACGCGGCCCCGTCGGCGGCGGGCCGCTAGCAGGCGGGCCGCCAGGGCTCCTCGCCGCAGGAAGTACCCACGCACGCACCCGGGGGCCGGGCAGCTCGACATCGAGCTGCCCGGCCCCCGGTGTCGTACAGGGAGTGCGGGTCGCGAGAGACGGGCGCGCGGCCTCAGCCGTTGCTGGGCCCGCCGACCTGGATGCCCGCCATCCGGGACCACTCGTACGGCCCCGTGCGCACCTTGGCCGCCAGTTCGCCGCCGAAGTCGTCCTGAAGGGGGAGCTTCGCCAGCTCCGCGGCCCGCTGGGCGACGGGGAAGGACGGGGCGACGAGGTTGCCCCACTCGCCGTTCGCGCCGACCAGGGCGATGCGGACGCTGCCACGCGCGATGTGCGCGAGCTGGCCCTCGGCGCTGCCGCCGTGGCCCTTGGCGAAGGCGGTGATCTGGTGGGCGAGCCGCCGGGCGCGCCGGTCGTCGCGGCCGTTCAGGGCCGGCCCGCCGGCCGGGCTCTCCTGGTCGGACCGCGTGGTGTCTGCCGTGTCTGCTGCCATGACCAGAATGCTACCCGTCGGTAATCAGCGCAGGAAGGGGTCCACCGCCACCGCGGTGAACAGCAGCGACACGTAGGTGATGGACCAGTGGAACAGCCGCATCTCCTTCAGCTTCGGACCGGTGATCCCGGCCCGGGCACGGGCCTGGAGCGCGTACGCCTCCTTCAGCCAGAAGGCGCCCAGCACGGCCGCCACGGCCGGGTAGAACCAGCCGGTGTAGCCCAGCGGCCACAGCAGCAGGGAGGCGCCGACCATCGCCCAGCTGTACCAGACGATCTGCCGGGCGACCGCCCGATTGCCCGCGACGACGGGCAGCATCGGCACGCCCACCCGCTGGTAGTCCTCCTGCACCCGCATCGACAGCGGCCAGTAGTGCGGCGGCGTCCAGAAGAACATCACCAGGAAGAGGATCACCGCGGCCCAGGACACCGAGTTCGTGACGGCGGACCAGCCCACCAGCACCGGCATGCAGCCCGCGAGGCCGCCCCACACGATGTTCTGCGAGGTGCGCCGCTTGAGCCACATCGTGTAGACGAGCACGTAGAACAGCAGCGCGCCGAGGGCGAGCATCGCCGACAGCGGGTTGACCAGCGTCCAGAACCAGACGGTGGACACCACGGCCAGGGCCGTGGCGAACACCAGGCACTCGCGCGGGCTGACCATGCCGGTGACCAGCGGGCGCTGGGCCGTACGGTCCATCAGCGCGTCGATGTCCCGGTCGATGTACATGTTGAACGCGGCCGCGCCGCCCGCCGACAGGTAACCGCCCACGCAGGTGGCCAGCACCAGCCACAGGTCCGGGACGCCCTCGGCCGCCAGGAACATCACCGGCACGGTGCTCATCAGCAGCAGCTCGATGATGCGCGGCTTGGTCAGCGCCACGAAGGCCCTGGCGCGGGCACCGAAGGGCCGCTGGCGGGGGCCGGCAGGAAGCACACCCGCTGGACGGGAATCGACGGCCGTCACGCACACCCCTGGTAGAAGGCGAGAAACCAGCAAGCACCGGACGTGAAGGCCCGGTAAAGACTTGCGCGTACCACGCCACTCTAGACGCAGCGAATACGCCGCCCGACGTGGGGGTCGGTCGTGTTGGACCGCGGCCGCAAGCGTGTACGACAGCGGGCGCGGGCCCCGCCGGGACGGCTGAACCGGCGGCCGCTGGGCACCCGAGACGTGCGGACCGTCGTCGTCCGGCGGCCGGCCGCCGGACGGGCGGCCCGCGCCGCTGCCCGGCGCGCCCTCGGCATTCCCTGCGGGGCGGCGTGCGGACAGGCCCGGACGCCGCTGCCGCCAGGGAATGCCGTCGGGCCGCCGTCCGTTGCCGGGGGCGCCGGGTGGCATACGAAAGGATGCAAGCCGTCCGAGGGTAGGCTCAAAGCGCCGGTACGACCGCTACCGGAATTGGACCCTCCTGATGGATACGGAGAGGAGCCCTGACTCAGGGTGAGCACGAAGCCGACCACCGCAGGTCTTGAGTGGACCGAACTGGACCGACGGGCCGTGGACACCGTTCGCGTCCTGGCCATGGACTCCGTACAGAAGGTGGGCAACGGCCACCCTGGCACGGCCATGAGCCTGGCCCCCGCCGCCTACCTGCTGTTCCAGAAGCTGATGCGGCACGACCCGTCGGACGCCACCTGGTCCGGCCGGGACCGGTTCGTCCTCTCCCCCGGCCACACCAGCCTGACGCTCTACATCCAGCTGTTCATGGCGGGCTACGGCTTGCAGCTGGCCGACCTGGAGTCCTTCCGCACCTGGGGCAGCCTCACCCCCGGCCACCCCGAGCACGGGCACACGGTCGGTGTGGAGACCACGACCGGCCCGCTCGGCCAGGGCATCGCCAACGCGGTCGGCATGGCGATGGCCGCCCGCTACGAGCGCGGCCTGTTCGACCCGGACGCGCCGGAGGGCACCTCCCCGTTCGACCACACCGTCTGGGCGATCGTCTCCGACGGCGACCTGGAGGAGGGCATCTCCGCCGAGGCGTCCTCGCTGGCCGGGCACCAGAAGCTCGGCAGCATCGTCGCGCTGTATGACGACAACCACATCTCCATCGAGGGCGACACCGCCACGGCCCTGTCCGAGGACGTGCTGAAGCGGTACGAGGCCTACGGCTGGCACGTGCAGCGCGTCGAGCAGGGGCCGGACGGCGACCTGGACGTGCACGCGCTGTACGAGGCTCTGGCCGCGGCCCGGGCCGAGACCTCCCGGCCGTCGATCATCGCCGCCCGTACGATCATCGCCTGGCCCGCGCCGAAGGCGCAGAACACCGAGGCGGCCCACGGCTCCGCGCTCGGCGCCGACGAGGTCGCGGCCACCAAGCGGGTGCTGGGCTTCGACCCCGAGCGGCACTTCGCCGTCGAGGACGAGGTGCTGGCGCACGTGCGCGGCGCGGTCGAGCGGGGCCGCGAGGCGCACGCCGCGTGGGACAAGCGGCTTCAGGAGTGGCGCGACGACAACCCCGCGCGGGCCGCCGAGTTCGACCGGATCAGCGCGGGCGAGCTGCCCGAGGGCTGGGAGTCGGTGCTGCCGGTGTTCGAGGCGGGCGCGAGCGTGGCCACCCGCAAGGCGTCCGGCCAGGTGCTCAAGGCGCTCGGCGGGGTGATCCCGGAGCTGTGGGGCGGCTCGGCGGACCTGGCCGGGTCGAACAACACCACCATCGACCCGTCCTCGTCCTTCCTGCCCGTCGGCAACCCGCTGCCGGAGGCCGACCCGTACGGGCGCACCATCCACTTCGGCATCCGCGAGCACGCCATGGGCTCGACCATGAACGGCATCGCGCTGCACGGCAACACCCGCGTCTACGGCGGCACCTTCCTGGTCTTCTCCGACTACATGCGCCCGGCCGTGCGGCTGGCCGCGCTGATGAAGCTGCCGGTCACCTACGTGTGGACGCACGACTCCATCGGGCTCGGCGAGGACGGCCCCACCCACCAGCCGGTGGAGCACCTCGCCGCGCTGCGCGCCATCCCGGGCCTGAACATCGTCCGGCCGGCCGACGCCAACGAGACCGCAGTGGCGTGGCGGGAGATCACCCGGCGGCACTCCGCCCGGCCCGCCCCGCACGGACTGGCGCTGACCCGGCAGAACGTGCCGGTGTACGAGCCGAACGAGGCCGCCGCCAGGGGCGGGTACGTGCTGGCCGAGGCCGAGGGCGGGCAGCCGCGGGTGATCCTCATCGGCACCGGCTCCGAGGTGCAGCTCGCCGTGGCGGCGCGCGACCTGCTCCAGGCCGAGGGCGTGCCGACCCGGGTGGTGTCGATGCCGTCGGTGGAGTGGTTCGAGGAGCAGGACCGGGAGTACCGCGACAGCGTGCTGCCGCCGTCGGTGCGGGCGCGGGTGGCCGTGGAGGCCGGCATCGGGCTGACCTGGCACCGGTTCGTGGGCGACGCCGGGCGCGTGGTCTCGCTGGAGCACTTCGGTGCCTCCGCGGACTACAAGGTGCTCTTCCGGGAGTTCGGCCTGACGCCCGAGGCGGTCGCCGACGCGGCCCGGGCGTCGCTGGAGGAGGCCGGCCACGCCGGTTCGTGACCGTACGCGGATCCGACTCTGACGAACCTGTACGACGAACAGCGAACAGTAGGAGACGCAATCCCATGACAGACGCACTCAGGCGCCTCTCCGACGAGGGCGTCGCGATCTGGCTCGACGACCTGTCGCGCAAGCGCATCACCTCCGGGAACCTCGCCGAGCTGATCGACCAGCAGCACGTGGTGGGCGTGACCACCAACCCGACGATCTTCCAGAAGGCCATCGCCGGCGGCGACGGCTACGACCGGCAGCTCGCCGACCTCGCCGCCCGCAGGGTGACGGTCGAGGAGGCCATTCGCATGATCACCACGGCGGACGTGCGGGACGCCGCGGACGTGCTGCGGCCGGTGTTCGACGCGACCGGCGGCCAGGACGGCCGGGTGTCCATCGAGGTCGACCCGCGGCTCGCCCACAACACGGCGGCCACCGTCGCCGAGGCCAAGCAGCTCGCCTGGCTGGTGGACCGGCCCAACACCTTCATCAAGATCCCGGCGACCCGCGCGGGCCTGCCCGCGATCACCCAGACGATCGCCAAGGGCATCAGCGTCAACGTCACGCTGATCTTCTCGCTGGAGCGCTACCGCGAGGTCATGGACGCGTACCTGACCGGCCTGGAGCAGGCCAAGGCGAGCGGCCTGGACCTCGCCCAGATCCACTCGGTGGCGTCCTTCTTCGTGTCCCGGGTGGACACCGAGATCGACAAGCGCATCGACAAGTCCGGCAACGAGGAGGCCAGGGCGCTGCGCGGCCGGGCCGCGGTGGCCAACGCGCGCCTGGCCTACCAGGCGTACGAGGAGGTCTTCGGCTCCGACCGGTGGGCCGCGCTGGAGCGCGCGGGCGCCAACCGGCAGCGGCCCCTGTGGGCCTCGACCGGCGTGAAGGACCCGGCGTACAAGGACACCCTGTACGTGACCGAGCTGGTCGCGCCGGGCACGGTCAACACCATGCCGGAGGCCACCCTGCGGGCCACCGCCGACCACGGCGAGGTCACCGGCGACACCGTGCGCGGCACCTACGAGCAGGCCAGGGCCGACCTGGACGCGCTCGCCGGGATCGGCATCTCGTACGACGAGGTGGTGCGGGTCCTGGAGGACGAGGGCGTCGAGAAGTTCGAGGCGTCGTGGAACGACCTGCTGAAGTCGACCGAGGCCGAGCTGAAGCGCCTCGCTCCCGCGGAAGGGTGACCCGTGTCCGGCAGCAACCCGCTGCGTGACGCGAAGGACCGGCGGCTCCCGCGCATCGCGGGGCCGTCGGGTCTGGTCATCTTCGGCGTCACCGGCGACCTGTCCCGCAAGAAGCTCATGCCGGCCATCTACGACCTGGCCAACCGCGGGCTGCTGCCGCCGGGCTTCTCGCTCGTCGGCTTCGCCCGCCGCGACTGGGAGCACGAGGACTTCGCACAGGTCGTGCACGACGCGGTGAAGCAGCACGCGCGTACGCCGTTCCGGGAGGAGGTCTGGCAGCAGCTGGCCGAGGGCTTCCGGTTCGTGCCCGGCGAGTTCGCGGACGACCAGGCGTTCCAGACCCTGCGGGCCACCGTCGAGGAGCTGGACAAGGCGCGCGGCACGGGCGGCAACTTCGCGTTCTACCTGTCGGTCCCGCCGAAGTTCTTCCCCACCGTGGTCCGGCAGCTCAAGAAGCACGGCCTGTCGCAGGGGCCGGGCGACTCCTGGCGGCGCGCCGTCATCGAGAAGCCCTTCGGCCACGACCTGGCCAGCGCGGAGGAGCTGAACCAGGTCGTGCACGAGGTGTTCCGGCCCAGCGACGTCTTCCGCATCGACCACTACCTGGGCAAGGAGACGGTCCAGAACATCCTGGCGCTGCGCTTCGCCAACACGATGTTCGAACCGCTGTGGAACCGCGGTTACGTCGACCACGTGCAGATCACCATGGCCGAGGACATCGGCATCGGCGGCCGCGCGGGCTACTACGACGGCATCGGCGCCGCCCGCGACGTCATCCAGAACCACCTGCTGCAACTGCTGGCCCTGACCGCCATGGAGGAGCCCGCCTCCTTCGACGCCAAGGCGCTGGTCACCGAGAAGCTGAAGGTGCTGGGCGCGGTCAAGCTGCCCGGGGACCTCGGCCGGTACACGGTGCGCGGCCAGTACGCGCACGGCTGGCAGGGCGGCGAGGAGGTGCTGGGCTACCTGGAGGAGGAGGGCATCGACCCCGACTCCAGGACCGACACCTACGCCGCCGTCAAGCTGGAGATCGACAACCGCCGCTGGGCCGGGGTGCCGTTCTACCTGCGCACCGGCAAGCGCCTGGGGCGGCGGGTCACCGAGATCGCGGTGGTCTTCCAGCGCGCCCCCTACTCCCCCTTCGACGCCACCGACACCGAGGAGCTGGGGCAGAACGCCCTGGTCATCCGGGTGCAGCCGGACGAGGGCGTGACCATCAGGTTCGGCTCGAAGGTGCCGGGCACGTCCATGGAGATCCGGGACGTGACGATGGACTTCGCGTACGGCGAGTCCTTCACCGAGTCCAGCCCGGAGGCGTACGAGCGGCTGCTGCTCGACGTCCTGCTGGGCGACACGAACCTCTTCCCCCGCCACCAGGAGGTGGAGGAGTCCTGGCGCATCCTCGACCCGGTCGAGGAGTACTGGGACGCCCACGGCAGGCCCGAGCAGTACACCGCGGGCACCTGGGGGCCGAAGGCGGCGGACGAGATGCTCGCACGAGACGGACGGAGCTGGCGCCGGCCATGAACATCGATCTCACGGACACCACGTCCAGCCAGATCAACTCCGCCCTGGTGCAGGCCCGGCGGGCGACCGGCACGCCGGCCGTCGGCATGGTCCTCACCCTCGTCATCGTCACCGACGAGGGCAACCACTACGACGCGCTGAAGGCCGCCAGCGAGGCGTCCAAGGAGCACCCGTCGCGGATCCTCGTGGTCATCAAGCGGCCGGGCCGCTCGCCGCGGGACCGCAGGACGGCCCGCCTGGACGCCGAGGTGCGGGTCGGCGGCGAGTCCGGCAGCGGCGAGACGGTGCTGCTGCGCCTGCACGGCGAGCTGGCCGGGCACGCGCACGCCGTGGTGCTGCCGCTGCTGCTGCCGGACGCCCCGGTGGTGGTGTGGTGGCCGGAGGAGGCCCCCGAGCACCCCAGCCGCGACCTGCTCGGCCGGCTCGCCGCCCGGCGCATCACCGACGCGCAGGCCACCGAGGACCCGGTCGCGACCCTGGAGCTGCGGGCCAGGACCTACACCCCGGGCGACACCGACCTGGCCTGGACCCGGATCACGCCGTGGCGCAGCGTGCTGGCCGCGGCCCTGGACCAGAAGCACTCGGCGATCACCGCCGCGATCGTGGAGGGCGAGGCGTACAACCCGAGCAGCGAGCTGCTGGCGCTGTGGCTCGCCGAGCGGCTGCGGGTGCCGGTCCGGCGCGAGGTCACCGACGGGCCGGGCCTGACGGCCGTACGGCTGGAGACGGCCGACGGGCAGATCTGCCTGGACCGCGCCGACGGCGCCCTGGCCGAGCTGGCCATTCCCGGGCAGCCGGACCGGCACGTGGCGCTCCACCGGCGCGAGATGGCCGAGCTGATCGCCGAGGAGCTGCGCCGCCTGGACCCGGACGACATCTACGCCTCCACCGTCAGGTTCGGCGCGACCGGAGACGGCCGCGGGCTGATCGGGAGCGGGGCGCGGGAGTCCCAGGCGGCGCAGGCGGAGGCCGCCGGGCAGGCTCCGCCCGAGCCGGACGCGCCGGGCAGCGGCGCGCCGGGGCCGGAGAGCGCCGGGCCGGCGGACGCGGCGTCCTCCGCAGGCCCGGCCGGGTCCGCGGGGAGCGGGAAGGCGGGCTCGTGACCGCGCCGCAGGTCGTGGTGCACCGCGACGCCGGGCTGGCGGCGCGGGCCGCGGCGGCCCGGCTGATCACGAAGATCGTCGACGCGCAGGCCGCCCGCGGGCTCGCGTCGGTGGTGCTCACCGGCGGGCGGAACGGCAACGGCCTGCTGGCCGCGCTCGCCGAGGCCCCGGCGCGGGACGCGGTGGACTGGTCGCGCCTGGATTTGTGGTGGGGCGACGAGCGGTTCCTGCCGGCCGGCCATCCGGAGCGCAACGAGACCCAGGCGCGGCAGGCGCTGCTGGACGCGGTGCCGGTCGACCCGGCGCGGGTGCGCCCGATGCCCGCGGCGGACGGCCCGCACGGCGGCGGCGTGGAGGAGGCCGCGGAGGAGTACGCGGCCGAGCTGGCCGCGGCGGCGCGGCCGGAGAACCACGCGGCGGTGCCGTCCTTCGACGTGGTGCTGCTGGGCGTGGGGCCGGACGCGCACGTGGCGTCGCTGTTCCCCGAGCTGCCCGCGGTGCGGGAGACGGAGCGGACGGTGGTCGGGGTGCGCGGCGCGCCCAAGCCGCCGCCCACGCGCGTGTCGCTGACCCTGCCCGCGATCCGCGCCGGGCGGGAGGTGTGGCTGCTGGCGGCCGGCGAGGACAAGGCCAAGGCGGTGACGATCGCCCTGTCGGGCGCCGGCGAGGTGCAGGCCCCGGCCGCGGGCGCGTACGGCCGGCGGCGCACCCTGTGGCTGCTGGACCGCACCGCCGCGGCCGGCCTGCCGCGGGACCTCTACCCGCCGGCGTCGCTGTAGGACGGCGTCCCGCGGCGCTCCCGGCCCGGGGGCCGTCGCGGGCTCGCGGTGGCCCCGGGTGCCTGCCGCGGGGCGAGTCCGTACGCCTGTACGGACTCGCCCCGCGCCGTACGCCCGCGCCCGGCCGCGGCGCGTACGGGCACGCCGGCCTCAGCGGCCCCGCAGGGACCGGTAGGCCGCCACCAGGGCGGCGGTGGAGCTGTCCAGGCCCTCGACCTCGGCGCCCTCGGTCAGCGCGGGCTCGACGCGCCGGGCCAGGACCTTGCCCAGCTCCACGCCCCACTGGTCGAAGGAGTCGATGTCCCACACGGCGCCCTGCACGAAGACCTTGTGCTCGTACAGCGCGACGAGCTGGCCGAGCACCGACGGGCTCAGCTCCCGGGCCAGGATCGTGGTGGTGGGGTGGTTGCCGCGGAAGGTGCGGTGCGCGACCTGCTCGGCGGGCACGCCCTCCGCGGCCACCTCCTCGGCCGTCTTGCCGAAGGCGAGCGCCTGGCTCTGGGCGAACAGGTTGGCCATCAGCGGGTCGTGCTGCGCGACCAGGCCCGGAGCGAGGTCGTCCACCGGCCGGGCGAAGCCGATCAGGTCGGCCGGGATCAGCTTGGTGCCCTGGTGCAGGAGCTGGAAGTAGGCGTGCTGCCCGTTGGTGCCCGGCGTGCCCCAGACCACCGGACCGGTCTGCCAGCTCACCCGCTCGCCCTGCCGGTCCACCGACTTGCCGTTGGACTCCATGTCGAGCTGCTGGAGGTAGGCGGTGAACTTCGACAGGTAGTGGCTGTAGGGCAGGACCGCGTGCGCCTGCGCGCCGTGGAAGCTGCCGTACCAGATGCCGAGGAGGCCGAGCAGCACCGGCACGTTCTCCTCGAAGGGCGCGGTGCGGAAGTGCTCGTCGACCAGGTGGAACCCGTCCAGCATCTCGCGGAAGCGGTCCGGGCCGATGGCGATCATCAGCGACAGGCCGATCGCCGAGTCGTACGAGTAGCGACCGCCGACCCAGTCCCAGAACTCGAACATGTTCTCCGGGTCGATGCCGAACTCGGCCACCATGCGCGCGTTGGTCGACAGCGCCACGAAGTGCCGGGCGACGGCCTCCTCCCCCGCGCCGAGCCCGGACAGCAGCCACGCGCGGGCCGAGGTGGCGTTGGTGATGGTCTCGATCGTGGTGAAGGTCTTCGAGGCGACGATGAACAGCGTCTCGGCCGGGTCCAGGTCGCGCAGCGCCTCGTGCAGGTCGGCGCCGTCCACGTTGGACACGAAGCGGAAAGCCAGGTCCCGGGCGGTGAAGGAGCGCAGCGCCTCGTACGCCATCGCCGGGCCCAGGTCCGACCCGCCGATGCCGATGTTGACGACCGTCCGGATGCGCCGCCCGGTGTGCCCGGTCCACGCGCCGGAGCGCACCCGCTCGGCGAAGGCCGCCAACCGGTCGAGCACCGAGTGCACGCCCGGGACGACGTCCTCGCCGTCCACCAGGACGGAGGCCGAGCGCGGGGCGCGCAGCGCGGTGTGCAGCACCGCGCGGCCCTCGGTGGTGTTGATCTTCTCACCGCGGAACATGGCGTCGCGCAGCTCGGCCACCGAGGTGGCCCGGGCCAGCTCGCGCAGCAGCGCCAGCGTACGGTCGGTCACCAGGTGCTTGGAGTAGTCCACGTACAGGTCGCCGACCTGGAGGGTGAACCGGCGACCGCGGTCGGGGTCGCCGGCGAACAGCTCCCGCAGGTGCGTCTCGCCCAGCTCCTCGCGGTGCTTGGCCAGCGCGCGCCACTCGGGCAACTGGTCGAGCCTGGTGCGGCCTTCTGCGTTCATCTCGGACATCAGCCCACTTCTTCTCGTCCACGACAACCCCGTGTCCCCCACCTTAGAGCCGGGCGCGCGGCTGCCGCCGACCGGACGACACGCGCGCCGCGGGCGCGCCGGAGGTCTGCCGCCCGCTTCCCGCGCCGGTCCTCACGACCGTATCGGGCGGCGCTGACAGCGGCACCGGGAGTGGGACCGGCAGCGGCACCGGCGGCGGCCGGACGGAGCGCGACGGCCCGGCCGGGCACCCGCGAACAGGTGCCCGGCCGGGCCGTCGTCACCGCCTCCGCGGGACCGGCGCCGCGTGGGAGGGCGTCAGATCTCGCCCCGGAGCTTGGCCAGCGCCTCGGCGAGGATCGCCTCGCCGTCGGCGTCGCTGCGCCGCTCCCGCACGTACGCCAGGTGGGTCTTGTAGGGCTCGGTGCGCGGCGGGTCCGGGGGGTTCTCCCGGTCCTTGCCCGCGGGGAAGCCGCAGCGGGGGCAGTCCCAGGTGTCGGGGATCTGCGCGTCGCTGGCGAAGCTCGGGTTGGTCTCGTGCCCGTTCGAGCACCAGAAGGAGATGCGCAGGCGGGGCGCCGACTCGCCTCGCTCGGCTTCACCCATCGGCCCCGCTCCGACCCGACTTCCTCGGATCGCGTTGCCACTTGCCACGGTCGTAACTCCCTGCGTGATGGTGCCGCAAAGCATCGATAGGCAGCGTCGCTGCCGGGCGCCCCAGTCTACGTAAGGCCCAACGCGCGTCCAGTGGCAGGAGTTACCGCCCGCCGCCAGGGGCGCGAGACCATGATAGGCCGCGCAGGCGACGGTGTGTCAGTTGTCGAGCTTCATCAGGATGCCGAGCACGACGATGCAGACGAACCACAGCAGCCCGACCACGATCGTGATCCGGTCGAGGTTGCGCTCGGCGACCGACGAGCCGCCGACCGAGGACTGCATGCCGCCGCCGAACATGTCGGACAGGCCGCCGCCCTTCCCCTTGTGCATGAGCACCAGCATCATCATCAGGACGCTGAAGATGATGAGGGCGATCGAGAACCCCATGACCACGGCTGGACCAACTCTCTCGGACTGATCTGTTCGGACTGATCTGTCGGTGACCGACTCTGGGACTGCTTTTCGGGACGGGCCTGGCGGGACCGGCCTCGCCGGACCGCGCGCGGGCCCTGGGGCCCTTCCCGCGGAGCGGTGCCGCGGCGTCCGCACACCGCCGTGCGGCGGACGCCGGGGGCCGGGCGGCGCCGGTGCGGCGCTGCCACGGCCCCCGACAGGGTACGACGCCGGGCCCCCGGCGGCCTAGCTACTGGTCACGGAAGCGGACGATCCTGACAAACTCGTCCGCGTCCAGCGACGCGCCGCCGACCAGCGCGCCGTCCACGTCGGGCTCCGCCATGATCGCCGCGACGTTCCCGGCCTTCACCGAGCCGCCGTACTGGATGCGGACCGCGTCGGCCACCTCCCGGCCGTACAGCTCGGCGAGCCGGCCGCGGATGGCCCCGCAGACCTCCTGCGCGTCGGCGGGGGTGGCGACCTCGCCGGTGCCGATCGCCCACACCGGCTCGTAGGCGATCACGACCGTCGCGGCCTGGTCGGCCGGGATCTCCTTGAGGCCGCCGTCGAGCTGGGCGAGGGTGTGCGCGACGTGGTTGCCCGCCTTGCGCACCTCCAGGCCCTCCCCGATACACAGGATGGGGGTGAGGCCGTGCCGGTAGGCGGCCTTGACCTTGGCGTTGCACAGCTCGTCGGTCTCGGCGTGGTACTGCCGCCGCTCGGAGTGCCCGACGGTCACGAACGTGCACTTCAGCTTGGCCAGCATGGCGCCGGAGACCTCGCCGGTGTACGCGCCGGAGTCGTACGCCGACAGGTCCTGGGCACCGTACCTGATCTTCAGCTTGTCGCCGTCGACCAGCGTCTGCACCGACCTCAGGTCGGTGAACGGGGTCAGGACCGCGACCTCCACGGCCTCGTAGTCCTTGTCGGCGAGCGCGAAGGCGAGCTTCTGGACGTGGGCGATGGCCTCCAGGTGGTTGAGGTTCATCTTCCAGTTGCCCGCCATCAGCGGGATGCGGTCACTCACGGTGTTCAGTCCTCCAGTGCGGCGAGGCCGGGCAGCGTCTTGCCCTCAAGGTATTCGAGGCTGGCGCCGCCCCCGGTCGAGATGTGGCCGAAAGCCGTCTCGTCGAAGCCCAGGATGCGGACCGCGGCGGCCGAGTCGCCGCCGCCCACCACCGTGAAGGCGGGGCTGTCCAGCAGGCCCTGGGCGACGGCCCGGGTGCCGCCGGCGAAGTCCGGGTGCTCGAAGACGCCCATGGGCCCGTTCCAGAAGACGGTGCCCGCGTCGGCGAGCTTGGCCGCGTACAGCTCGCGGGTGCGCGGGCCGATGTCCAGGCCCATCCGGTCGCCGGGGATGGCGTCGGCGGCAACGGTCTCCGCGTCGGCCGGGGCCTTCGTCTTCAGGTCCGGGAACTCGGCCGTGACCAGCACGTCCACCGGGAGCACGAACTCCACGCCGCGCTCCTTGGCCCGGTCCAGGTAGGCCGCGACCACCGGGATCTGGTCCTCCTGGAGCAGCGAGGTGCCGATCTCGTGGCCCTGGGCCTTGAGGAAAGTGTACGCCATGCCGCCGCCGATGAGGATGCGGTCGGCCTTCTCCAGCAGGTTGTCGATCACCGCGAGCTTGTCGGAGACCTTGGCGCCGCCGAGGACCACGGCGTACGGCCGCTTGACGTCCTCGGTGAGCTTCTTCAGCACGCCGACCTCGGTGGCGATCAGGCCGCCCGCGGCGTGCGGCAGCCGCGCCGGGAGGTCGTAGACGGAGGCGTGCCTGCGGTGCACGGCGCCGAAGCCGTCGCCCACGTAGGCGTCGGCGAGGGCGGCGAGCTGGTCGGCGAAGGCGCCGCGCTCGGCGTCGTCCTTGGCCGTCTCGCCCGCGTTGAAGCGGAGGTTCTCCAGCAGCGCGACCTGGCCGTCGGCGAGGCCGGCGACCACGCCCTTGGCCGCGTCCCCGACCGTGTCGGCCGCGAACGCGACCGGCTCGCCGAGGAGTTCGCCGAGCCGCTCGGCCACGGGCGCGAGCGAGAAGGCCGGGTCGGGGGCGCCCTTGGGGCGGCCGAGGTGGGAGGCGACGATGACCCTGGCGCCCGCCTCGGCGAGCCGGGTGATCGTCGGCAGGGCGGCGCGGATGCGGCCGTCGTCGGTGATGGTCCGGCCGTCGAGCGGGACGTTCAGGTCAGCGCGGACGAAGACCCGCTTACCCGCGACCTGGAGATCGTCGATCGTCTTCACGAAGTGGCTCCTAGGGGTCACGAACGGGGCCCGGGACGACCATGTCGTACCGGGCCCCGTCCTGGCGTCGTCACGGAAGGACGGTCAGAGCCGCTCGCCCACGAACACGGTCAGGTCCACGAGGCGGTTGGAGTAGCCCCACTCGTTGTCGTACCAGCCGACGACCTTCACCTGGTTGCCCTGCGCCATGGTCAGCGAGGAGTCGAAGGTGCAGGAGGCGGGCCAGTTGACGATGTCGGAGGAGACGATGGCGTCCTCGGTGTACTCCAGGATGCCCTTCAGCTGCCCCTCGGCGGCCTTCTGGAAGGCGGCGTTGACCTCGTCGCGGGTGACCTCCTGGGACAGCTCCACGACCAGGTCGGTGACCGAGCCGGTCGGCACCGGCACGCGCATGGCGATGCCGTCCAGCTTGCCCTTCAGCTGCGGCAGCACCAGGGCGGTGGCCTTCGCGGCGCCGGTGGAGGTCGGGATGATGTTCTGCGCGGCGGCGCGGGCGCGGCGCAGGTCGCTGTGCGGGAAGTCCAGGATGCGCTGGTCGTTGGTGTAGGCGTGGACCGTGGTCATCAGGCCCTTGACGACGCCGAAGCTCTCGTCGAGCACCTTCGCCAGCGGCGCCACGCAGTTGGTGGTGCAGGAGGCGTTGGAGATGACGTGGTGGCTGGCCGGGTCGTAGGCGTCCTGGTTGACGCCGATGACGATGGTGACGTCCTCGTTCTTGGCGGGCGCGGAGATCAGGACCTTCTTGGCGCCGGCGGCCAGGTGCTTGGCGGCGTCGTCCCGCTTGGTGAAGATGCCGGTGGACTCGATCACGATGTCGGCGCCCAGCTCGCCCCAGGGCAGGTTGGCCGGGTCGCGCTCGGCGGTCGTCCTGAAGGTCTGGTTGCCGACGGTGATGGTGTCGTCGGTGTGGCTGACCTCGTGCTTCAGCCGGCCCAGGATCGTGTCGTACTTGAGCAGGTGGACCAGGGTCGCGTTGTCGGTCAGGTCGTTGACACCGACGATCTCGATGTCCGCGCCCTGCTCGAGGAGCGCGCGGAAGTAGTTGCGGCCGATGCGGCCGAAGCCGTTGATGCCTACGCGGATCGTCACGAACCGATCTCCTCGTTGGTGTGCCGGTTTGGACGCCGGCGAGCTGTATGGAATGTCCCCGACCGTGTCCGACCCTACCGTCATCGTTGCTCCCGCGAGACACCGGAGGTGGTTGCGGGACGGCCCGGGACGCGCTATGGCCACGCGGCGCGCGCCCGGGGCTCACGGCGGTGCGCCGCCGCCGGGCTCCGGCGCCGTGCGCTCCGGGCCGTCCGCGGCGGCGCGGGACGCCCGGCGGCGTCCCGTGCGCTGTCCGGGCCGCAGCCGGGCGGCGCCGTGTTCACCGTGGTCACGGACGCGGAGGCGGGCAGGGCTCCCGGTGCCGGGGCCGGGCGGCGCGGGACACGCGGCCGTCGGGCCGACCGCGCTCCAGGGCCGAGGGCGGTCGCGGGCCGCTCGGCAGCGCCGTGGAGTCCGACGGCGCCGCGGCGCCCTTACCCGGTGCGGTGACGTACGACACCCGGGCCACCCGCTCGGCGTACCGGCATACGCGCCCAGATCGGCCGAAACCGGTTTCCACCCTTCGGACGATCCGGCGCGGGTATCCTTCGCCGGATCCGGTGGGGGCTCGCCCTTCTACGGCGGGATCGGCGGGGCCGGCCGTGCCAGCCGCGCCGGCCGGGCCGTCAGCCGACCACGCCCTCGGCCATGTCCTCCGCCATCTCCTCGGTGAGCCCGGACTCGGTGCCCGGGATGCCCAGGTCGGTGGCGCGCTTGTCGGCCATGGCGAGCAGGCGGCGGATGCGCCCGGCGACGGCGTCCTTGGTCAGCGGCGGATCGGCGAGCGCGCCCAGCTCCTCCAGGGACGCCTGCTTGTGCTCCATGCGCAGCCGCCCGGCCGCCGCCAGGTGCTCGGGCACCTCGTCGCCCAGGATCTCCAGCGCGCGCTGCACCCGGGCCCCCGCGGCCACGGCGGCGCGGGCGGAACGCCGCAGGTTGGCGTCGTCGAAGTTGGCCAGGCGGTTGGCGGTGGCCCGGACCTCGCGGCGCATCCGCCGCTCCTCCCACGCCAGCACCGACTCGTGCGCCCCGAGGCGGGTCAACAGCGCGCCGATCGCGTCACCGTCCCGGACGACCACCCGGTCAACGCCGCGCACCTCCCGGGCCTTGGCGGCGATCTGGAGCCTGCGGGCCGCGCCGACCAGCGCCAGGGCGGCCTCCGGGCCGGGACAGGTCACCTCCAGGGAGGACGAGCGGCCGGGCTCGGTGAGCGAGCCGTGCGCGAGGAAGGCGCCGCGCCAGGCCGCCTCGGCGTCGCAGGTGGCGCCGGAGACGACCTGCGGGGGCAGCCCGCGGATGGGCCGTCCGCGGCCGTCGACCAGGCCGGTCTGCCGGGCGAGCTGGTCGCCGCCGGCGACCACCCGCACCACGTACCGGCTGCCGCGGCGCAGGCCTCCGGGCGCCATGACCACCAGGTCGGAGGCGTGCCCGAAGATCTCCAGGATGTCCTTGCGCAGCCTGCGGGCCGCGATGCCCGTGTCCAGCTCGGCCTCGATCACGATGCGCCCGCTGACCAGGTGCAGGCCGCCCGCGAAGCGCAGGACCGCCGAGACCTCCGCTTTCCGGCAGCAGGTGCGGGTGACGGGGAGCCGGGAGATTTCGTCCTTCACCGCTGCCGTCATCGCCATGGGCCGATCCTTCCATGCATCCGAAAAATACGGTCGTACGCGGCCGCCAACAGCTCCGGGTCGTGTCGCGGGGAACCGCCCTGCGCGCCATCGGCCTGGGCGGCCACCGGAGCGAGCTCGACCGTGCCGCCCAGCCGCTGGGCGGCCTCGCGCAGGCGGCCGCGGTCGGGAACGGCGGCCCGGTCGGCCAGCACCACGTCGAAGGCGAGTTTAGGGGCGTGTCGGGCCAAAACCTCCAAATGACGCTGCGGGGAGAAGCCGTCCGTCTCGCCGGGCTGGGGCGCGAGGTTCAGCGAGAGCACGCGCCGGGCCTTCGTCTCGGTGAGGGCCTGTAGCAGCTCCGGCACCAGCAGGTGCGGGATGACGGAGGAGAACCACGAGCCGGGGCCGAGCACCACCCAGTCGGCGTCCAGGACCGCCTCGACGGCCTCGGGCACGGCCGGCGGGTCGTGCGGCACCAGGTGCACCGACTGCACCTCACCGGGGGTGAGGGCGACCGTGGCCTGGCCGCGGACGGTGGTGACCTCCTCGGGCCGCCGCGGGTCGTGGCCGCGCACCAGCGCCTGGAGCTCCAGCGGCACGGCCGACATGGGCAGCACCCGGCCGTGCGCGCCCAGCAGCCGGCCCACCAGGTCGAGCGCCTTGACATGGTCGCCCAGCTGCTCCCACAGCGCGACGATGAGGAGGTTGCCCACGGCGTGGTCGTGCAGCTCGCCCCCGCCGGCGAAGCGGTGCTGGATCACCCGCGACCAGGTGCGGCCCCAGTCGTCGTCGCCGCACAGCGCGGCCAGGGCCTTGCGCAGGTCACCGGGCGGCAGCACGCCCAGCTCCTGGCGCAGCCGCCCGCTGGAGCCGCCGTCGTCGGCGACGGTGACGACGGCGGTCAGGGCGCCGGTGATGCGGCGCAGGGCGGCCAGCGAGGCGGACAGGCCCATGCCGCCGCCGAGTGCGACGACCTTGGGCTGCGCGCCCCGGCCCGTACGTGCCCCGACCAGCCGCCGCAGGCGCCGGGTGCGGATCGTCACTCGCGCCCCATGTCCCGGTGGACGACGACGGTCTCGACCCCGTCCGCGGCGAGCCGGGCGGCCAGCCGCTCGGACATCGCCACGCTGCGGTGCTTGCCGCCCGTACAGCCGACGGCGATGGTCACGTACCGCTTGCCCTCGCGGCGGTAGCCCGCGGCGATCAGGTGCAGCAGCTCCGCGTAGCGGTCCAGGAACTCCTTGGCACCGGGCTGGTTGAACACGAAGGCGGCCACCTCCTCGTGGAGCCCGGTGAAGGGGCGCAGCTCCGGCACCCAGTGCGGGTTGGGCAGGAAGCGGCAGTCGGCCACCAGGTCGGCGTCGACCGGCAGGCCGTACTTGTACCCGAAGGACATGACCGTGGCCCGCAGCTCCGGCTCCTCGTCCCCGGCGAACTGGGCGTCCATCTTGGCGCGCAGCTCGTGCACGTTCAGCGCGGAGGTGTCGATCACCAGGTCGGCGTCGCCGCGCAGCTCGCGCAGCAGGTCGCGCTCGGCGGCGATGCCGTCCACCACCCGGCCGTCGCCCTGCAGCGGGTGCGGGCGGCGCACGGACTCGAAGCGGCGCACCAGCACGTCGTCGGACGCCTCCAGGAACAGCACGCGCCGCCGGACACTCCTGGTGGCCAGGTCCGCGAGGGATTCGCGGAGGTTGTCGAAGAAGCGCCGGCCGCGCACGTCCACGACCACGGCGATCCGGGCCACGTTGCCCTGGGAGCGGGCGCCGAGGTCCACCATGGTGGGGATCAGGGCGGGCGGCAGGTTGTCCACGACGAACCAGCCCAGGTCCTCCAGGCACTTGGCCGCGGTGCTGCGGCCGGCCCCCGACATCCCGGAGATGATCACCAGCTCGGGGATGGCGGCCTCGTCGGCGACCTCTCCCACCGTGCCCGTCGTCACCTGTGCTCCGCCTTCGCTGGTCTCGTTCATCGCTTCGTCCCCCGTGTCATTGTCCCGTTCACCGGTGCGCGGTCCGTGCCCCGTCTCCCGCCCCCGCGGCGCGGTCGGCGCCGCGGGTGCCGTCTTCCATACTGCGGTCCGCGCGCGCCACCGGGCATCCGCGGACCGCCGCCGCGGGCCGGCGCGCGGCGGGCGCCGGGCCCGCGGCCGCGGTCATCCGCTCTCGTCCAGGATCTCGCCGGTCGCGGTGTTGACCGCGGGGCCGGCCGGGGCCGCCTGGGCCAGGGCCGCGACGACCGTCTCGGCCGTCTTGCGACCGAAGCCCGGCACCTCGCAGATCTGCTCGACCGTCGCCGCGCGCAGCCGCCTGAGCGAGCCGAAGTGCTTCAGCAGCGCCTGCCTGCGGCTCTCGCCGAGGCCCGGCACGGCGTCCAGCGGTCCGGCCCGCAGCGTCTTGCCGCGCTTGCCGCGCTGGTAGGCGAGGGCGAACCGGTGCGCCTCGTCCCGGACCCGCTGGAGCAGGTACAGCCCCTCGCTGGAGCGCGGCAGCACCACCGGATCGGCCTGGCCGGGCAGCCAGACCTCCTCCAGGCGCTTGGCCAGGCCGCAGACGGCCACGTCGTCCACGCCGAGCTCGTCCAGGGCCCGCTGGGCGGCGGCGACCTGCGGCTGCCCGCCGTCCACGACGACGAGCTGCGGCGGGTAGGCGAACCGCCTGGGCCGGCCGGTGTCCTCCGCGCCGTCGTCGGGCGGCCGGCCGACCGCCGTGACGGCGCCCGCCGGGACCGGATCCCGGGCCGCGGCGCCCGCGGCGGCCTCACCCGCGGCGCCCCCGTCCGGGAACTGCCCGTCCGCGGCGTCCTCGTCAGCGGCGGCGACCTCCCACTCCCCCGTCCGCTGCCGCTCCTGGAGGTAGCGGCGGAAGCGGCGGCTGACGACCTCGTGCATGGAGCGGACGTCGTCCTGGCCGCTGAAGGTCCTGATCTGGAAGCGCCG
Organism: Streptomyces sp. B1866; assembly: GCF_031932565.1. Taxonomy (NCBI): domain Bacteria; kingdom Bacillati; phylum Actinomycetota; class Actinomycetes; order Kitasatosporales; family Streptomycetaceae; genus Streptomyces; species Streptomyces sp. B1866. The sequence continues at coordinate 8,239 of NZ_JAVSCF010000020.1, read as the reverse complement.
GTACTCGCTCTTGCGCGCCAGGCCGTCCTCGAAGACCACCATGGACGCCACCACGTCGTCGCCCTGAAGGTGCGAGACGTCGAAGCACTCGATGCGCAGCGGCGCGGTGTCCAGGCCCAGCGCCTCGGTGATCTCCTCCAGGGCGCGGGAGCGGGTGGTCAGGTCGGAGGCGCGCTTGGTCTTGTGCAGGGCGAGCGCCTGCTGCGCGTTGCGCTCGACCGTCGTCATCAGGTCCTTCTTGTCGCCGCGCTGCGGGACGCGCAGGCTGACGCCCGCGCCGCGGCGCGCGGCGAGCCACTGGGCCAGCGGCTCGGCGGGGTCGGGGAGGTCCGGGACCAGGACCTCCCTGGGAATGCCGCCGTTGCCGCCCGCGGCCTGCGAGTCGCCGCTCTCCTCGCCGTACAGCTGCTGGAGCGCCAGCTCCACCAGGCCCGCGGTGTCCACGGCCTCGACCTTGTCGGTGACCCAGCCGCGCTGGCCGCGCACCCGGCCGCCGCGCACGTGGAAGATCTGCACGGCCGCCTCCAGCTCGTCCTCGGCGACCGCGAGCAGGTCGGCGTCCGTGCCGTCGGCCAGCACGACGGCGTTCTTCTCCATGGCGCGCCGCAGCGCCTCTATGTCGTCGCGCAGCCGGGCGGCCCGCTCGTACTCCATGTCCTCGGCCGCCTCCCGCATGCCCTGCTCCAGGCGGCGCAGGTAGGCGCCGGTGCGGCCGGCCATGAAGTCGCAGAACTCCTCGGCCAGGGCGCGGTGCTCCTCGGCGGTGACCCGGCCCACGCAGGGTGCGGAGCACTTGTCGATGTACCCCAGCAGGCAGGGGCGGCCGATCTGGGCCGAGCGCTTGAACACCCCCGCCGAGCAGGTCCGCACCGGGAAGACCCGCAGCAGCAGGTCGACGGTCTCGCGGATCGCCCACGCGTGCGCGTACGGGCCGAAGTAGCGCACGCCCTTCCGCTTGGGGCCGCGCATGACCTGCACGCGCGGGAACTCCTCGCCCGTGGTCACGGCGAGGGAGGGGTAGCTCTTGTCGTCCCGGTACTTGACGTTGAACCGGGGGTCGAACTCCTTGATCCAGGAGTATTCGAGCTGCAGGGCCTCGACCTCGGTGGCGACGACGGTCCACTCCACGCCCGCTGCCGTCGTGACCATGGTGCGGGTGCGCGGGTGCAGGTTCGCCATGTCCTGGAAGTAGGAGGAGAGCCGCTGGCGCAGGCTCTTCGCCTTTCCCACGTAGATCACCCGGCCGTGCTGGTCACGGAACTTGTAGACCCCCGGCGAGTCGGGGATCTGTCCCGGCTTGGGGCGGTAGGTGCTCGGGTCGGCCATGGTCACCACCCTACTGGCGGGGACTGACAGTCAGGCAGTTCCGCCGGACGGGGGCCGGCGGGGCACGGGTGGCGGGTCCGCCCCCCGCGGCCGGGCGGCGCCGAGCGCTCCGCCACGAGACGCCGGACCCCGGCCCTGCCCGCCCCGGCCCCGTGCGGCGCCAGGTCCGCGCGACGCCGGCTCGCGCACCCCGAGGGGCGGGGGGGTTCGCGGGCGCCGGGAGGCCGGGGTCCGGCCGTGCGCGTACTCCCGCGCGGCCGGGTCGGGAGCGACGCGGAGGCGGTGCGGGCGCCCCTGGCGCGGGGTCGTGCCGGTCAGCCGCGGGCGGTCCGGGCCGCGGGCTTCTTCTTCGCGGTCCTGGCGGTCTTCATGGTCTCGCCCGCGCCGTCGGCGCTCACCGGCGTGCCCGCGTCCGCCGCCCCGGCCGACCTGGCGGCCCTGGAGCTCCTGGCGGCCTTCCGCGCCGGGGGCACGGCGGCGGCGCTGATCCGCTCGGGCCCGAGGATGTCCCGCAGGAACGTGCCGGTGTGGCTGGCCGGGACCGTCGCGACCTGCTCCGGCGTGCCCTCGGCGACCACGAGGCCGCCGCCGCTGCCGCCCTCCGGCCCCATGTCCACGACCCAGTCGGCGGTCTTGATGACGTCCAGGTTGTGCTCGATGACGATCACCGTGTTGCCCTTGTCGACCAGTCCGGACAGCACCGTGATCAGCTTGCTGATGTCCTCGAAGTGCAGACCGGTGGTGGGCTCGTCCAGCACGTACACCGTGCGGCCGGTCGACCTCTTCTGCAGCTCGGACGCCAGCTTCACGCGCTGCGCCTCACCGCCCGAGAGGGTCGGCGCGGGCTGCCCGAGCCGCACGTACCCCAGTCCCACCTCGCTGAGCGTGCGCAGGTGCCGGGAGATGGTCGGCACCGCCTCGAAGAAGTCCAGGGCCTCCTCGATGGGCATGTCCAGCACCTCGGCGATGGACTTGCCCTTGTAGTGCACCTCCAGCGTCTCCCGGTTGTAGCGCGCGCCGTGGCAGACCTCGCACGGCACGTACACGTCCGGCAGGAAGTTCATCTCGATCTTGATGGTGCCGTCGCCGGAGCAGTTCTCGCAGCGCCCGCCCTTGACGTTGAACGAGAAGCGGCCCGGCAGATAGCCGCGGACCTTGGCCTCGGTGGTCTCCGCGAACAGCCTGCGGACGTGGTCGAAGACGCCGGTGTACGTCGCCGGGTTGGACCGGGGGGTGCGGCCGATGGGCGACTGGTCGACGTGCACCACCTTGTCCACCAGGTCGTCGCCGTCCACCCGGGTGTGCCGCCCGGGCACGGACCGCGCCCCGTTCAGCTCGCGGGCCAGGTGGGTGTAGAGGATGTCGTTGACCAGAGTCGACTTGCCCGAGCCCGAGACGCCGGTGACGGCGGTGAGCAGGCCGAGCGGGAAGGACACGTCGATGTCGCGGAGGTTGTTCTCCCGGGCGCCGTGCACGGTCAGCCGCCGACCCGGGTCAGTCGGCCGCCGCGCGGCCGGCACCGGGATGGACCTCTTGCCCGCCAGGTACTGCCCGGTGAGCGACTGCTCGTTGGCCAGCAGCTCCTTCAACGTGCCGCTGTGCACCACCTTGCCGCCGTGCTCGCCCGCGCCCGGACCGATGTCGACCACCCAGTCGGCGGTGGCGATGGTGTCCTCGTCGTGCTCCACGACGATCAGCGTGTTGCCCAGGTCGCGCAGGCGCACCAGCGTCTCGATCAGGCGGTGGTTGTCGCGCTGGTGCAGGCCGATCGACGGCTCGTCCAGCACGTACAGCACGCCCACCAGGCCGGAGCCGATCTGGGTGGCGAGCCGGATGCGCTGCGCCTCGCCGCCGGAGAGCGTGCCCGCGGCCCGGTTGAGCGACAGGTAGTCCAGGCCCACGTCGACCAGGAACTTCAGGCGCTCGTTGACCTCCTTCAGCACCCGCTCGGCGATGGTCTTCTCCCGCGCGCTGAGCGTCATCCCGCGCAGGAACCCGGCGCAGTCGCTGATCGACATCGCGGAGACCTCCGCGATGGACTTCCCCTGCACGGTGACCGCCAGGACGATCGGCTTGAGCCGGCTTCCCTCGCAGGTGGGGCAGGGCACCTCGCGCATGTAGCCCTCGAAGCGCTCGCGGCTTGAGTCGCTCTCGGCCTCGGAGTGCCGCCGCTTGACGAAGGGCAGGGCCCCCTCGAAGGCGGTGGTGTAGGCGCGCTCGCGGCCGTAGCGGTTGCGGTAGCGCACCTCGATCTGCGTCTTGTGGCCGTGCAGCAGCGCCTTCTTGGCGCGCTGCGGCAGACCCGCCCAGGGGATGTCGGTGCGGAAGCCCAGGGCCTCGCCGAGCGCGCCCACCAGCCGGCCGAAGTAGTCCTTGGTGTGCCCGTGCGACCAGGGGTGGATGGCGCCCTCGTCCAGCGACTTCTCCTCGTCGGGCACGACGAGCTCGGGGTCGACCTCCATGCGGGTGCCGATGCCCGTGCAGTCCGGGCAGGCGCCGAACGGCGAGTTGAAGGAGAACGAGCGCGGCTCCAGCTCCTCGAAGGAGAGGTCGTCGTACGGGCAGTACAGGTGCTCGGAGAACATCCGCTCGCGCTGCGGGTCGTCCTCGGGGAGGTCCACGAAGTCGAGGACCACCATGCCGCCGGAGAGGCCGAGAGCGGTCTCCACCGAGTCGGTCAGCCGCCGCTTGGCGGTGTCCTTGACCGTCAGGCGGTCGACGACCACCTCGATGGTGTGCTTCTCCTGCTTCTTCAGCTTCGGCGGCTCGGCGAGCTGGACGGTGCGGCCGTCCACCCGCGCCCGGCTGTACCCCTTGGTCTGGAGGTCGGTGAAGAGGTCGGCGAACTCGCCCTTGCGCTCGCGCACCAGCGGGGACAGCACCTGGAACCGGCTGCCCTCGGGCAGTTCGAGCACGCGGTCCACGATCGCCTGCGGCGACTGGCGCGCGATCGGTCGGCGGCACTCGGGGCAGTGCGGCCGCCCGATGCGGGCGAACAGCAGCCGCAGGTAGTCGTAGACCTCGGTGATGGTGCCGACGGTCGACCGCGGGTTGCGCGAGGTCGACTTCTGGTCGATGGACACCGCCGGGGACAGCCCCTCGATGAAGTCCACGTCGGGCTTGTCCATCTGGCCGAGGAACTGCCGCGCGTAGGAGGACAGGGACTCCACGTACCGGCGCTGGCCCTCGGCGAAGATCGTGTCGAACGCGAGTGACGACTTGCCCGACCCCGAGAGCCCGGTGAACACGATGAGCGCGTCGCGGGGCAGGTCGAGCGAGACATTCCGGAGATTGTGCTCGCGAGCGCCACGGACGATGAGACGGTCGGCCACGCCGGTCGGCACCTTTCTTGGGAGAGGTGGGGTCAGGCACTGCATTCCGGGCCCCCGCCGGCCCGGCAGCGGCGTGGAGCAGGCCCCCCGCTCCAGAGTAGGGGGGCGCTACGGTGAAGTCTTACCGATGCAGCACACCGAGCTTATCGCACGTACATTCGATTCACGGTCGCGCCGGAGCCACTTCACCCGAACGTGTGGCCGGCGCTACGGAGCGGACCCGACCCGCCGCGAGGGGCGCCGCCGTCGCCTCGGGCCGCCTCGGGACAGGCCGGAACGTGTCCGGACCGCGCCCCCTGCCGGGCCCGTGCCCGCTATAGGCTGGAGGACATGACCTACAGCGGAGCGGTGAAGGTCGGCGGGCCCGCGGACGTCCACGAACTGACCGACCTGATGATCTCGAAGGTCGCGGTCGGCCCCATGAACAACAACGCCTACCTGCTGCGCTGCCGCGCAACCGGTGAGCAGCTGCTCATCGACGCCGCCGCCGAGCCACGGACGCTGCTGTCCCTGGTCGGCGACAGCGGTATCGCGTCCGTCGTCACCACCCACCGCCACCACGACCACTGGGCCGCGCTGCGCGAGGTGGTGGACGCCACCGGCGCGCGCACCCTCGCGGGCCGCCACGACGCGGAGGGCATTCCCGTGCCCACCGACGTCCTGGTGGACGACGGCGACACGCTGCGCGTGGGCCGGGTCGAGCTGACCGCGCGCCACCTGGTCGGCCACACTCCCGGCAGCATCGCCCTGGTCTACGACGACCCGCACGGCCATCCGCACCTGTTCACCGGGGACTGCCTCTTCCCGGGCGGGGTCGGCAACACCCACGGTGACCCGGAGGCGTTCCAGAGCCTGATCGGCGATGTCGAGACCAAGCTCTTCGGGCAGCTTCCGGACGAGACCTGGGTGTATCCCGGCCACGGCGACGACACCACCCTCGGCGCGGAGCGCCCGCACCTGGCCGAGTGGCGCGAGCGCGGCTGGTAGGCCGCCGCCCCGCCCGCCGGGCGCGGGCCCGCCCCCGCCCGGCATCCAGTCGGCCGACCGCCGACCAGAGCGGGTCACGGCCTTCCGGGCCCCGCGCACCGGCCGGTCGGCCCGCGGCTCACTGCCCGGCCGTGCCCCCGCCGCTGCCGGCACCCACCGGCTCCTCCTGCCGCGGCGCCCCGTCGCCGGCCCGCTGCCGGGACGACGCGCGCAGGCTGGTGACCGTGGTGACGGCCAGCACCGTGCAGATGACGCCGAGCGAGACCGGTATGCCGATCTCGGGCACGTGCACCCCGGACTCGTGCAGGGCGTGCAGCACCAGCTTCACGCCGATGAAGCCGAGGATGACCGAGAGCCCGTAGGAGAGGTGGACCAGCTTCTTCAGCAGCCCGCCGATGAGGAAGTACAGCTGGCGCAGCCCCATCAGCGCGAAGGCGTTGGCGGTGAAGACGATGTACGGGTCCTGCGTCAGACCGAAGATCGCGGGTATCGAGTCGAGCGCGAAGAGGACGTCCGTGGTGCCGATCGCCAGCATCACCACCAGCATCGGCGTGATCAGGCGCCGGCCCTGCCGCACGACGAACAGCTGGGTGCCGTGATAGGTGTCGGTGGCCGGGAAGCGCCGCTCCACCATTTTCAGGAAGCGGTTCTCCTCGAACTCCTCCTGCCCGCTCTGGCCGCGCGCCTCCTGGATCAGCTTCCACGCCGTCCAGACGAGGAAGGCGCCGAACAGGTAGAAGACCCAGGAGAAGGTGGCGGTGATGGCGGCGCCCGCCCCGATGAAGATCGTGCGGAGCACCAGTGCGATCAGCACGCCCACCATCAGCACCCGCTGCTGGTAGGCCGTCGGAACGGCGAACTTCGCCATGATCAGCACGAACACGAAGAGGTTGTCCACGCTGAGCGACTTCTCGGTGATGAAGCCAGCGAAGAACTCGCCGGATGGCTGCCCGCCCGCGAAGAGCAGCAGCCCGAAGCCGAAGAGGCAGGCCAGCGTGACCCAGACGGCGCTCCAGATCCCGGCCTCCTTGAGGGAGACCTCGTGCGGCTTGCGCCCGCCCACCAGGAAGTCGACGGCGATCAGTGCGGACAGGCCGACGATCGTCAGCCCCCACACGGTCAATGAGGTGTCCACGGGTCCTCCGGCACTCGTACGGCAGTCTCAGCGTCGTGCGCTGCCGGAGGTCTCCTCCGCCCGCGGCCGGGCCGCGGACCGACGCCCCGGGACCGCGCCGAAGCGGTCCGTGGTGACGGGGTACGTCGCGACGGGAGTACTCCCCTCCGTCCAAGAAAGCGTACAGGAAGTCCCAAGAGAAAGTAAAGCGATTGGTAAAGCTGCTGGTAAAGGCTATCGGCCGTAGGTCTCCCGGGCGTGGGCGACCTGGGTGAGCACCTGGTCGAGGATCTGGCTGCCGGCCGGGACGCGCGGCGGCTCGTAGGTCCACGCGTGCCCGACCCACGGGTCGGCCAGGTGGTCCTCGGGCACCGGCGTCAAGCGCAGCAGGGCACGCCACAGCGGGTCGAGCACCGGTCCGTAGGCCCGGGCGTCCTCCCGGTCGGCCACCATCATCAGGTGCACGCCCACCGACGTCCCCTCGTCCGCGAGGTAGCGCAGCTGCGTGACGGCGCGGTCGTCGAAGCCGTGGGGGAAGTCGTTGACGATCAGAAGCTGCTCCGCGATGTCCACGTCGGGCGGCAGCGCGTCGGAGGCGCCACTGCGGACGGCCATCTGCACCAGGTCCACCCGGCGGGTCAGCTCGGCGAGCACCGCGGCGACCCCCTGGGCCCCGGCGGCCGGCGGCCGGCGCAGCGCGCCGGACCGGATCAGCGGGGCGAAGGAGGAGGTCGCGGAGCCCGCGGGGTCGATCACGTGCACCGTGAACTCGCCCGCCGGGTAGACGGCCAGCAGCCGCGCCGCGTGCGCGACGGCCGTGTCCGCCGCGAGCCGGCGCAGCTCGGTGGAGTCCGCCAGCGCCGCCGCCTCCGACTGCCCGCGCCCGCTGTCGATCCACATCCCGCGCTCCAGCGGCAGCCGCGCCAGCATGGGGACGCGCAGGTCCGGGCGCTCGGGGAGGTGGAGGTCGCCCAGGCGCAGGGCCATCGGGTTCTCCATCGGAACCCGGTACGCCTGCCAGACCGGGCTGTCCCAGCGGGCGTACGCGGGCGGCAGCGCAGGCTCGACGACCTCGGCCTCGGCCACCAGCTGCACCAGGTCCCGGTCGAGGACGACGCGCGCCTGCGCCACCAGCTCGGCGTGCTTGGCCCGCGCCGCGGCGCGGGCGGCGTCGGCGGCCGGGCCGACGCGGGTGCGCGGGTCGGACAGCACCCCGTCCAGCTCCCGCTCCATGCGCGACTCCGCGAATTCCACCGCGCTGCGGTAGGCGGCGGTGGTCCGGGCCAGGTCCTCGAACATGCCCCAGACCTGGTTGTACAGCCGCTCTTCCATGGTCCACCCGGAGGCGTCCCCGGCCACGGGCACGGCGGGCCGGCCCGGCTCGGCGGGTTGCGAAGCCGGCGGTGCCTGCGGCGGCGCGGCGCGGCGGCCGGGGTGCTCGTAGTCGACCCGCCCGCCCCCGCCCGCCGTCGGCGCGGCG